>JAPZAV010000148.1 GCA_027460465.1 Candidatus Methanoperedens sp.
GATAAGGGATTGATGGGCGTCTCTCAGGGTTGTATCAGTGAGTTTTACTTGAGGCATGATTTCTGCGCCATAATAAGCTTTACTGTTATTTAATTTATGGTATCTTATGACAATTTAGAAACACAAAACATTTAAATATTTGAGAAATCTAATTACAAAACATGGGCACCATCACAGTGAATGTTAAGGACGATGTGGAAAAAGAGTTCAGAGAGCTCGTTCGCAGCGTTCATGGTACCAGGAAAGGGGACCTGGGAAGGGCAGTGACTGAAGCGATGCGAAAATGGGTTAATGAAAAAAGGCAGGAAAAGATTGCGCAGGAAGCCTTGAAACTCCTTGAGCAGAGATTCAATTTTGGCAAGCGGCTGTATAAACACAGGAATGAACTCCATGAGAGGTGAACTTGCTCTAATAGACTCGAATCTGCTGAGCTATGTCTTTGATGACAGCGAACCTGAAAAGCGCAGGATCTGCACAGAGATGGTTGCAGAGTGCTGGAAAAGAAAGCGAGATTTTGCAGTTTCTGTTCAGAACCTTTCAGAGTTCTACGTTGTGGTTACAGAAAAGATAGAGAATCCGATACCAGCAAATCTTGCCAAAAGATTTATAGAACTTGTTATAGAGTTCCAGGGGTGGCATGTTCTTAATTATAATGCGAATACGATTAAATCTGCTATCGATATCAGTACAGAATACAGCATTCACTACCGGGATGCACTGCTTGCTGCGACCATGAAAGAGAACAATGTATTCTGCATACATACAGAAAACGAAAATGATTTCAAGAAGATCCCCTGGATAAAAGTACTTAATCCTTTTTAAGATCAGGTCTTTTAGTGGACCCCGAAAATATCAGTGATATCCAGGAGAAACGAAACCGCAGATAGACGCAGATGAACGCAGATTTATGGCGAGGCATCTGCGTTTATCCGCGTTCATCTGCGGTTCAAATCATAGAATTTAAGAATTATGCTATGGATCGTAAATCTCTTTTTTGCGAAAGCGCAATTACGATCTTCCTGATTTCCTCCATTCCTGCATCTGTCTTGAACGAGATCCCTGAAAAATGCGTGCGCGATGCCTGATAACCCTTATCCCTCAGCGTCAGGATAAGCTCATCAGTAGGCATGGCAGTAATGCCGAGCGATCTGCTGATCTTGTGGTAATCGTAATGCATGGGTATATCAAGTTCATTCCTGCACGAGGTGATGAGTTTCTCGATTTCTTTAAACTCCCTTTTTTTGACCTCTTCGATCACTTCATCGCAAAAACTGCGGTCATGCAGCCTGCCAAGCCATAGCGGTCCTGCAGGAGATGCAGTCTTGCCGCATGCAGGGCATTTCTCCTCCATGTGAACAGCGAGCCCATACTTCCATATCCTTGCACCGCAGCCAAAACAGTGGGAGATAAAACCCATGCTCTTCAGGCAGTCATCCGCTTCACTGATCCCTTTCTTCACTGAAGCGAAGAGCCTCACATAGTGCGCCCTGGCAATGGAGAGAAGAGGTACCATGGCTTTATCATACCTGGCAAGCGTCCGCGCCACGGCACCCATGAGGATGCGCACTCCCATCTCAGGGTAATACTCGGTCTTGAGCGGCACTGCGGCATAGTTCCTGATGCCTGCTTTCCCGTGAGCACCGCACAGTGGCGCTGTGTCGGTGGCAGTGATGCACAGGAGATGCTTCACACTCCGGCATGCGGCATCCAGAAAGGGCACAGGGCTTCCGAACGGATCAAGGTCGATGATATCGAAGCTGCTATCCAGCATCACCATGTTTGCGTTCCTTTTTATCGCGGTGCAGTTCGAAAGGTTGTTGAGCGCAATGTTTTTCGTTATGAGATCAAAGGCGATCTCATCCCAGTCGTTCATCGTGGTACTGAGCCCGACCTCATTCGCTATCCTGAGCCCTCTGATCCCTGAGGCAGAAAGGGCATCAAGATAGGTATGATCAGGAGAGGATTTTGAAAAGCAGGCGATCGCTGCCACGGTCATGTCCCTGTTGGACTGCATGGCAGGGTTATAGAAGACCGCGGCTGAAGATGGAGGGAAGCTTGAGCTTTCTTCAGGAACAGGGACTTCGACTTTTGTCCTTCCTTCTGTGATAATTCTGGTGAGCATCCAGGGCTATATTAAATCGAGCAGTTTTTAATGTATCGCCGGTATCCTGCATATGAATCCATAAAAAAATAACATTAGATCGATTTTTCCACGCGCCCCTCTGCGGCGGGCTTCGCACTTCGGCTGTGGGGCTATCGCACGCACAGCCTTCAGGCTCAGCCCTGATATATCTTGCGGTCAGGCAATTGTAAGTTGTAAAGTAGTAAAGTGGAAAGTAGTTACAAATCCCTCAGAAGGCGAAAGCCGAGGTCGAAGTAGCGGAAGGCAGGGCCGATGAAGATGCGATTCGCTGACCGTCAGTCCCAGGCGAAGCTGCTCCAGCTACCGCCGCGAAGGACCCGGATGGAGCTATCTCTTTCCCATGCACTTTCGAAAGCAGGAGCGCCAACATAGCTGCTTTGATATTTATCCTGCACCCTTTCCCAGACATTGCCGTGCATGTTATACAGCCCCAAAAATAGTGGTTGTTCCAGCCAACAGGATTGTTTTTCCTCTCCGTTCATTATTTGACATTATGAGAGTAAAGTATTATACAGGAGAAGATGAATCAACATTATTAATAGTCGGTGATTGTTCATGGAAACCATAGAGATCCCCAAAGATGTCTGGAGCCCTATATCGAGTTTAGTGCGCCATGGTTTATATAAAAATGAAAAATCAGCTCTTGTCCACATAGTTCATGACTTGAGTCTGGCTAAAATGAAAGAGTACAGATCGGCTATGCAGGAATTTGAAAAAAAATATGGTCTTATTTTTGAAGATTTTGAAGAGCAGCTTAAAACGACTGATAAAGAGGACTTTGAAAAATGGGATGACTATATTGAATGGAAGGCTTACTCCAGGTCATACACTTCCTGGAAATCCATTCATGAGGAGTCATCTCGATGGCTGTAACAAGAACCGTAACGATTCTGAGAAGCCATGATATAGTTGTTGATCTGCGTATAATAAAGACTCTTCTTGAGCCTGATATTGAAATGATAAAAGCAAATGCAGCACTTAAAGATGGGTCAGTTCTCCATATATCTGAAGCTACTGGAGAAGACTGGAGAGACTATTCGTATCACTGGGAAAAAGAAAGTAACCTGATCAGACGATGGGATAATGCACCACATTATAAAGATCTGCCCAATTTTCCTTATCACGTTCATGAAGGGGATACTGTGCTCCCGGGTAATGACATAAGTCTGACAGATGTTTTGGCATATATAGAAACAGAAATTAAGAAACAAAAGTAATACTTTTTGATGTTTAACAAATACTTCGAGGAGATCCAAAATGAACAGCGAGAAAGTGGTAATTAAATGCTGGAGCTGCAAGGAAAAATTCACGATATCAGCGGCAGGCGACAGAAGCATACTGATATTCAAAAGTCCTGAATCTTCAATAAGATCTGCGCATGAGAAAGAGCGCATGCTGAAGACATGTCCGTACTGCGGAAAGGAGAATGAGGTTGAGCTATGACAGTGATAGAAGGAAGACCTCCTGAAGCTGTGGATGTGTTCTGGAAGGATACCATCCTTGCGATGGCGAAAGAATCCATATCCTCGATAGAAGAGGCAGCCAAGCACCTGATAGCTGCTGCAGCTGGATGCTGGTATTTCTTTTCTCGCTCCCCATCCTGCTCTGGTTCGCTGTCCTTGCCTGCGCCACACTCGTGCTCACCACAAAAACCTATACCGTCCATCCTGATGAACCAGAGGATGCAAAGCGGATCTACCTCAGGATCGCAGATACCAAGCAGACATGGCTCATGCGCGGGCTCTATATCCTGATGGTAAGCTTTGTGGTGCTTTTCGTTGATATCTTCTTCTACCTCGCAGCATGGTGATGCTCAGATGCACCTGTCATTCATACACAGAAATTCCCTTCAGAATCCAGAGGAAGAACCTGCGGATCGCAAGGATGACCCTTGAAGTGAACTTCACAGGAAAGGCATCATCCATCTCAGAAGATAGAAAACCCATGAGGTTCGAAAAACCGTACCACTCCTCTCCATAGTTGAGGATGTGATCCATGCCAGGCGGCACATTGTCCCAGTCCTTATAGACAGAACCATCGCCTGTGATGCAGATACCCGGCTTTCCGAAAGCCTCGACCGCAAGCCTTGTGAAGCCGCTCTTCATCGGATCAAGCCCCATCTTGATCGCACCCACCATGTCCACTGCGATCAGGTTCGAGCCTGCTATCAGGGTCTTTGTGTTCTTTGGAGAATAGTCAGCCTTGATCCCGAGGAGCCCGTCAGACCCCCAGATCCCGTCTATGATCCCGAAGTGGACAGGGAATTCCTTCAGCATCTCTATCGTAACCTCATCCACCTCTCTATCTCTGTGGTACTCAAGGAACTTGTTCTGCTCAGGCGTGGTGCCGTAGATGTTCTTGATCGTGAGCGTATAGTAGGTGGAGAAATGGGTCTTGTTCTTTGCAAAGGAGATGCGAAAATCAGCATCCCTCCATGTCTTTCCAACAAGGTACATGCCAAGTGAGCCTTTGTACTGGTGTGCGACCGCATCCTTTGTCAGATCAACGATGCGGTAGTTCCTGCCTTCATATCCTGCATGCTTTGCCACATTTTCAACTTCCCTGTTCCTGAACCAGTTGCCGTAGACGTTCTGCGACTCCACAAGCGCAATGTTGGTATAGCCTTTTTCTGCCATTTTGTTGATCAGATGCTCCACGAGCGCGGGTTCTGTGATCACGCTCATATCTTCTTTCGAGTAGAACATCATGAGATTCGGCTTTACTGCGATGAGAAAATCGCTTTTTGTCTTTCCTGATTTTATATAGAGCGCTTCAAGATCATCCCAGAACCCTGCTTCTTTCAGCACCTCCTCCAGCACTGTGAATCTATCCTCATCATTTTTCTGCTGCGTTGTCCTTACGACCACGTTCACCATAGGATCACTCTTTGATCTTATTCAGTATGTAATACAGGCAGAACCGTTTTCCTTCTTCTGCCTGGATATATCCAAGAGAACCTGCCCAGGGCGGAGGCAGGATGCTCTTATCTGGCTGGCAGTATTTCCCCACCATGATGTCATCCGTCACCCTGCGTATCTCATCATGCCAGTTTGTGAAATCGAACATCTTCATTTCATCCTTTCCAAGCTCTACCTTTGAGTCTCCCTCCCACACTCCGAGCAGTTTCCATTTACCATCTATTCTGTCCTGGTTGAGAGTGAAGCTCAGCACGAAAAATGAATAGGACAGCGCTGCGTTTGAAACAAGCTGCCCTCTCCACTTTCCTTCAATATCCGATGCCTTCGGTGCAGTGCCCTTCTCATATAAATCCCTGTGGTCAGCAGGAGCCAGGTAATCGAATCCATAGCCTCTGGTCATGGCAAACGTCAGAAGCTCGAACCCGTAGGGGAAAAAACCAAGGTACGCTTTTCCTATGAGCACGTTCTCGCTTGCGGGCAGAAGCAGGTCATAGAAAGCGCGGTAGAAAAGATCGGTATAGGTAAGGAGGATGTATTTTCTATCTCCGTACGACACCTCTCTTAGCTGGTTATGGCCTCGAATTATCCCGTCTGCATCCGTCGTAATACCAGTGTACTCTCCGTCTTCCTTCCTGAACTGCTTTCTGAACCCGAGAGCAAGCGGCAGAAACATGCCTGAAATTGAGAATCCATGATCAACAGGGAAAAAACCCCTCCATGAAACATCATTGAAAACTTTTTTCCCCTCGATATCTATGCTCCTCTTTCCGCTGTTCACAAGCGTATCAATCGGAAGGCACTCCTTTGTCCTGAACCATGCCTCCATTTCTTTATTATTGCAGTACATGGGCTGCTCTTCATTGCATTGCATCATTCATACCTCGATATTAATTTTAAGATATTCAAAAAAATACTCCTGACCCAGAGCACGAATCTGCTCCTCCACTTTGGTGGAAACGACGGATCCATCTCTGCGCTAATAAATCCCATGAAATTGAAGAAGCCGTACCACTCCTCTCCAAGATTGAAGAACTCATCGAGATGCTCCGGCACATTGTCCCAGTCCGGGTACACGGAAATATCGCCCGCGCGTTCAAACTCGGGCAGTCCCAGTTTCTCAACAGCCAGCCTGTGGAACCTGCTCTTCATCGGGTCAAGACCCATCTTTTCAGCACCGAACTGATCCACTGCGACGATATCCGGGCCGGCAAGGATCGTTTTTGTATGCTTTGGAGAGTAATCAGCCTTCAGACCCATCACTCCGTCAGAACTCAGTGTCGCGTCAATGATCCCGAAATGCACAGGGAAGGCTTTTAGCATCTCGATCGTGACGAGGTCGTATTCCCTGTCCCTGTGGTATTCCAGAAATTTATTCTCTTCCGGCGTTGTTCCGTAGATGTTTTTCACGCACAGGGAAAAATAACACTGAAAATGAGTTTTGTTCTTGGCAAACGAGATCCGAAAGTCGGCGTCTTTCCATGTCTTTCCAACAAAGTATGCACCGAGATATCCTCCGTAATCGTATGCCACAGCATCGGCTGTCAGATCCACGATACGATAGTTCCTGCCAGTGTAGCCTGCGAAAGAAGCCACTTTATCCACATTTCTGTTATTGAACCAGGTGCCGTATGTATTCCTCGACTCCACCAGTGCTATATTCGTATATCCCTTCCCGATCAAAAGGTCGATGAGATGCTCAACGAGCTCCGGATCGGTGATTACGCTATTATCTGTCCTGGAATATGCCATCATCATATTGGGCTTTAATGCTATCAAGAACTGATCCTTTGTTTTGCCTGACTCAGTAAACCGATCTTCAAGTGTTTTCCAGAAAAGCGACTCATCGAGTGCTTTTTCAAGAAGAGAGAACTTTTCTTCTCCCTTCAGAGCCACAACTTTGACGGGTTTATTAATTTCAATCACCCCTGCTTCCAATTTCAAGACCGAGTTTCAACCATAAAGGATATGATGCGAAAATTATGACCGCAAGCAAGTCCATGCCTTTTTCTTTTTTCATGTCCGTGCCAAGCCCTGAGTTCAGCATCCATTCAGAACCCTGAATCCAATCCCCGTACCACCAGCCGATCATGTCCAGATATAGAAGTGCGCTGAAAATCAAAAACAGCAGGACAACAAGCGCGGCAAGTATCGTGCGAACCTGTCCTTTTTGCATGAAGCGGCCTATTAATAACCCCGATAAGAACAGCGACGGCGGGTCAAGCAAGAAACTCATTCCCATACCTCCTTGTCTTTTCCATAATCCTCCTGTTTGTATAATGTTTTTTGATGATATTTGATTGTATTTCTAATTTGCGGTGGATTTCTATTCCAGATCTTCCCTCAGCTGTGCCGCGCCTGTAAAAAAGCTCGATGTGGAGTAATGCAGCAGCAGGTTCGAAGCCATGAGATCAGCCGCAAAGATCGAAGTGAATATGGCTATCTGGATCGAGGCTGCAGTGAAAGGCGAAGCACCTGCCAGCAGCATTCCTGTCATGACGCCAGGTATCCATACAAGCCCCAGATTCTTCATGTTGTCTATCGAAGGTATGAGAGCTGAAAGGATGCCCTGCTTGAGGCAGGCGGAGGCTGCAACCTTTGGTCCAGCTCCGAGCGCAAGATACGCTTCCACTTCATTCCGCCTGTTCTTTATCTCACCTCTGTACCTGTCTATTGCCAGCGAACTCACGTTCATGGTATTCCCTATGAGTATGCTTCCGGTAGGTATGAGGTACTGCGGCTCGAGCGGGAATATCCCGAAAAGGAAGAAAGGTACGAGCATCAGCAGGGATGCAGAGGCTATCGAAAAAATCGCCGCAGGAAATACCTTATCGAGTTTTCCGGATCTCGTGTACGTGGTATGCCCGGCTATTGCCACCATTGTCAGAAGCACAATCAGGCTCCAGTAGAGCGGAAGCTTGAACAATACCAGGATGATAGAGGCAAGTATCAGTATCTGGACTATGGATCTTGTACCTGAAAGCGAGATTTCCTTTCCTATACCGAACCTCCTGGCATACGCTGCAGCAAGCATGACGAGAATAACTGTCAGAGCCAGGGCGATCAGTTCATTCATGGTCCTCCTCTAACCTGCCATTCCTGAGAAAATACCTTTTACCTCCTGTCCTCTTTGCCTGCTCCCTGTCGTGCGTGATCCACACCATGGTAAGACCCTTCTCCTTCCGCAGGTTCAAAAGCAGGGTCTCTATCTTCTCAGCAGAGGCTGCATCAAGTGCAGATGTGGGTTCGTCCAGCAGCAGCACTTCAGGCTGGTTTGCAAGCGCTCTGGCTATGCATACCCTCTGTTTTTCCCCGACAGAGAGCTGCTCTGCGTCAGCATTCAAAAGCTCAAGAGGTATGACGCAGTCCCTGGCAAGGGCGTAGATATCATTTTCATATCCCCACAGCTTCATCCCGACAGCAAGGTTTTCATTCACACTTCCCCTGAACACAACAGGGATCTGAAATACCATGCCCACTTTCCTTCTTAACTCAAAAGGATCATACTCCTTTATGTCTTTCCCGTTCAGCATGATGCTGCCTGAGTCCGCCTCTGCAAGCCTGTTGATCAGCCGAAGAAGCGTGGTTTTCCCTGAGCCTGAAGGACCCATGATCGTCACCAACTCACCGCGCTGCACAATGAGATCCAGGCTTGAGAGTATCTGGGTCTTGACTCTTGTTTTGTTCACCCTGCGGAAAACTGCCCTGGATACATTTTTCAGCTCAAGATGGACAGGATTCATCTGATACGAAACGGCTCAGGATGATATAAATGATATCATATGATGCATGTATCTTATGTACCCTGATCTCTTTATTATCTACCTGATCGCTATAAGATCCATCCTGGAGGAGATAATATATACCTGCAGTTCTGATCGCTGGAACAGGAAGCGGAGCTGGGAAAACCACAGTAGCTCTGGGTCTGATGGCAGCTCTGAGTAAAAATCACAGTGTTCAGCCTTTCAAGGTCGGACCTGACTTCATTGATACAGGTCATCATACGAAGATCTGCGGCAGGACTTCAAGAAATCTTGATACCTACCTGATGGGCGAAGCAGGAGTGCTTGAGACATTCAGACGCGCCTCTGCCGGCGCTGATCTCTGTGTAATAGAAGGTGTAATGGGTCTTTTTGATGGTCTGGACCATACAGGGATCGCAAGCACGGCACATGTTGCCAGAGTTCTGGATGTACCTGTGCTGCTGGTTGTAAATGTGCACGGGATGTCGAGGAGCACAGCTGCCCTGGTCAAAGGTTTCATAGAATTCGACAGCGTGGATATCCAGGGCATAATCCTCAACAGCGTGGGAAGCGAAAGACATACAAAACTCATAAAGGATTCACTGCAGAGCGCAGGTATAAAAATCCCTGTCGTCGGAGCTGTCCCGAGGGACAGGAGAATATCAATCCCATCAAGGCATCTTGGTCTCCACATGGCTGATGAAGAAACGTTCGATACAGCACTGATTTCAGATCTCATTGAAAGGAATGTTGATATTGAAGCAGTGAAAGCGATTGCGAATGGTTTCAAAGCACAGAACGTGGAATTGAGCGAACCTGCTGAAAAGTTCAGCATAAGAATCGGCATTGCCCGCGACAGTGCGTTCTGTTTCTATTACCAGGACTCATTCGATGCCCTCAAAAGAGCAGGTGCTGATCTCATCTTTTTCAGCCCCATGAGCGATGATCTGCCTGATGTGGATGGAATCTATATCGGTGGAGGATATCCCGAACTGTATGCAGGAGAGCTTGAGGCTTCAGGAACAAGAGAGCAGATAAAAAAAGCAGCATACGACGAAATGCCGATTTACGGTGAATGCGGTGCGCTTCTGTACCTGGGCGAAAGCCTGGCGACTGACAGGACCTATGATATGGCAGGCATCCTGGGTGCAAGCTCAAGGATGACGAACAGGGTCCAGGCGCTCGGTTATACCGAGGCAGAGGTTGTATCTGATTCCCCTCTGGCAGAAAAGGGCAGGATGATAAGAGGTCATGAGTTCCATTATTCAGTCACAGAAGCCGACAGAGATGCAAGGTTCGTATATGAATTAAAGCGCGGGAAAGGGATAGATTCCGGCATGGACGGTCTTGTGGAGCACAATACCATGGCAAGCTACATGCATACCCACCCGGCAGCGGTATCTTTTGATGATTTCTTAAGACTGTGCAGTAGATTCAAAGCAAGGTGATTGTTCAATAAAATAAAGTAGCCAGGATTCTGTACCAAATGTATATACCCCATGCCAAAATATTAGTTGATATGGCAAATGTGGACGATATACATGCATTTCAAAAAGGGTTTGCAGCGGCGCTGAAACGGATAGAAGAATCTGAAATTGCAGATCATAACAAAGAAATCATAAAAAAATTTATTGTCTTTTGCTCGGGACAAGAAATCTCTACAAGCACTTGAACGATTTACCTGAACAGCCTCCACAGGATAGCGATGGGATATGAAAAAAATAGTGCAATGCAAACTGTAAGCTCACTTCCAGGCGAATACAGGCAGTCCAATCAATAGCGCGGTCAAATCCATCTTCTCTACAGGTACTGCGCCGGGGTATCGCCCCCGGACGACTCCCTGATAAATGGCAGCGTCGCAGCGTCAGGAATTAATATGCCCTCCGGGATTTGGATCTTATATCTGCAGTCCGGGACCCATCTCTATCCGGGCTAATTCCGGCTACCTGTTAATTCCTCTTCTCCTGTATGGGGTATCTGTACCTGCGCCCGCCTTGTTTTTCTGCCTCCCCCTGCACACGATTACCCTCCGTCTGAGGGGTGAAGGTTTGCCCCGGGGGGTTTTGAGCCTCCCCTGCGGGCTGCCCCTCAAAATCGCTGCGGCGACAAACCATCACTCCCTCAGCCGGCTTCCACAAGAACGTGCGCAGGTTGAGGCGGCGTCTCTGTCTCTCTGCCGGAGGTTGTTATGGAAAGCAAAGAACGAATGTTAGAATGTCCAGAATGCGGTGAGCTGATATCTGCCCGGTTGTTGGACGACTTGAACAAATGTGATAAATGTGGTTGCCATGCCCGTTTCTTCAAATTCTGCCCACCCCGTCCAACAGAAGAATGTCTCAGAACCTGTCACAGGGAAAACTGCGCATTCCTACCAGAAGATGAAATCCTGGATGATATCATGGCAGGGAGGGATTTCTAATGCTCTCCCTTACCTTAATGGAAAAGTAATATCTTTGATTGTTGATATCAGAAATCCAAGACACCATATGATCGGTACGCCGCCTCAGCTTCGCTTCGCTCAACATCGGCGGCTGATCCCATGATTGCCGGATGCTGACGGGGAGGTATCTGTGTTGCGCCTCGCCCGCCCTTCGGGCGACCTCGACGCCGTTAACAGTGGATATTTGAGTGGATTTTCATATTGGGAGATGCAGAACCGGGTACTGTTTTTTTTGGGTAGCATAGCCTTCATGCGTGAAGGTCAGTCCATCTCTTTCCTGGAAATTGCTGGTTTCTGGAGCTTGAAAACATCACGTCAACTTCATAGCCTATTTCAGTCACGGCGCCGGGTATCGCCCCGGCTCTGATAAATGGCTGTGAGGCATCACAGCGTCAGGGATGATATGTTGCCCTGGGTTTGGATCTCAAAACTGCTGCTTGGTATTTCATCAAAAGACCCGTGAAAAGAATATGCAATAACGGAGGAGGCGGAAATCTATTATTCCATTGAATTTACAAGTTTGGTTCGCAGGCATTTCACACTTCGAACTTATATTCTTAAATTCAGTATCCAGCGGCAGCACCAGCCGACGGAATAATATACTTATATACTGGGTTATATACAGTGGACGGTTGAATGTGAGGATGCAAATAAAGTATGGGCGATCAGGGTGAATTTAAACGAAGGATAAATGAAAGAAAATTTGGAACCTGGGAGGGGTTACCTGATGGTGGACGGCGCTATTCGTATAAGGTTGAAGGCCGCCACGGCTGGACAGCACGTTATATTAAGGAAGTTGATAAGATAGAGGAAACTTTAAGGTTTTATCAAGAAATTTATGATGATAATGGCAAATTGATTGAGATCCATGAAAAATTTCCCGATGATAAGGGGCATAAGAAAATAACAGAGGAAAAGCCATGAAAATCACCCGTAAGGATGTCGCCCGGAAATTAGCCGATTACTTGCATCATAAGATCACTCTGGATGACCTTGTAGATTGGGCAGAAGAAATGATGATGGAGGCGGATTTCGAAAGTCATGATTTTGAAGCCCTTCGAGATGTCGTTAGCAGACTTGGCCTGGCCGATGTAAAAGCGTTTGGAATGACATGGGAAGATTGCGAGTACTTTTTATCACGGCTTGGATATAAGGCACGGATAGAAGTTACAGATGGTTCGGCAATAGCAGCAGTGGAAGGTTAAATGTGTAGTCAGAAATGCTAACATCTTCATATTGGCATTTCTGATTTATGGAATACTCTCACATCTCCCCTTCCCTGCACCCCCCAACCTCTCACCCTGGCGTCGCTGCATTCATATTGAGATCAAATGCTGTTTTTCTTTTTCATGCCCTAAAAGTACCCTCTCCCCTCTCTTCACCCGCCCAGTTGCATTTGTTATATTGCCTCCGTCACAAACCTCGGACTTAAGAACACGGCCTGTATATACCGTTTTTCACTAAAATAGCATTAACCACAATGAGGCAGGACATCTTAACTATTTCTGCGGTTCTGCCAATAAAGCTTTTCAAGGCGCGCCTTGCCCTGCGCCAGGGTATCGCCCCCGGACGACTCTCTGATAAATGGCCGGGCATTCACCCGGCGTCATGAATGGATAGGTTACATGAGTTCAGATATAAACATAGCACAGTGCATGCAGGACATGTCTGATTAAGATGCATGCTTCACCTGCACTATCAGGGAATGCCAGTAGAGCAGATAGCGGGACGGCTCGGCGATCAGCGATAAGCTATTATCTGCACCAGCGGCTAGCGCCCGCTCAGATTGACGAAAGGAATGAGGTATTGACATTGCATAGGTGTGAAAGCTTAATAATTGAGAACAATAAAATCTAACCTCTTCTGCATTCCTCTCATCTTCTATGGGAAATGAGGTGCCCTCCCATTGAACGAACACTTTATTGCCACGTCTTTTAGTGACCTTTCCCACTACATCACCCCATATTTTGGTTTTTCCTTTTCCAGTTGTTATTACTCTATCGCCTTTTTTGAGTGTTATGCTTACTCCCTTCATTCCGCTAATTGCTTTTAATTTTTGTACCATAATAATCCCTAAAGACCCACATTGATTAATAAAAGTTGTCACTCGATACGTAATTATGAGGTAAAGACCGCGTTAGCTATGGATTAACCTTCTAGCGCGCAATTATCAGATATAGCCGCATTTGTTTCATAAGGATACATTCTGAAATCTCGATATAAAAGACTTAGACTTTCTGTTTAGACTTCCAAGCGTACCAGACAATCAATGTTAGAGCCACAACTGTTGAAAGCGTCATTAGTGTCTCCCCAGACAGTTTTGCCACAGTCGCAATCACGCCAATGAAAAGGGCGGCAAAGACTGAGCCCACTATGATGTTTGCCCAGCGATTTATCGCATCCTTCAAGGTCAAGGACAGGAAAGCCATTATCAATGGGATTAAGAATAAGATTGCAAATAGCAGTATCAATTCAGTTCCTATTTTCATGCCCTCTACATCTCCGTCCATTATTTGCGCTATTACACCTGGCTCCATTAGCGCCAATATCTGGTGAGCCAAGAAAGCCACTGCACTAAACAGCCACAGCACTGAAATCTTTATCTTCCAATCTTCCAAAAACCTATCACTTCTTTGAACAGTGTTTCAAATGTTTATGACATTAAACGGTATAAGACTTTCGCGCTAAAAGGCTAATCTATCGCTAACGTGTATTATAAATGATTTTTCCCAAAATTACTCCTAACGACTATTATAAAAGGAGAAATAAAAGGAGAAGTTCAATGATATAATCGCTCAATTGGAGAAACAACAGAGAAAAGCGGTTTGATGAAGCGCAGGAAAAGATTGAACGGTTGAAGGAATTGGGGAAAGAGTGAACCTCCAGTGGTTTTTATTTATTGCTAAGTAGGATATTTAAAGGAATAAATGAATTCTAAATAAGGAGTGATGAAATCATGGCAAAAATGGAATCTAAAGCACATCCACACGAGGAATTAATAAATGGAGTCTATGAGCAACTGAAAATAGTACTCGAAGAATCAAAGCAAGCTATCTATGTATATCTCGATGACCACCATATGACATATAATCAAAGATTTGCTTCTTTGTTAGGATACAAATCAGTCGAGGAATTGTCGAAAGTAAGAGAACCATTTATAGAAGCTTTTGTAATGGATAAAAGTCAAGAAATCCTTGTACATGCTTACAGACATGCAATGGAAGATAAGATTGGTTCTTGTATTGAGATTTCATTAAAAAAGAAAACAGGAGAGTCAATAAATGTAAAGATAATCCTGGTGCCGATAAGTTATATGGGAGAACTGCTTGCTCTCCATTTTATATCAAAAATCTAATTGACAATTAATGGAGAAGGAATTGTGGCAGTTATATAAATTCCTTATTATAAGGATATAAAAAAATGAGCAGGCGAATGTTGCCTACACTTTCTTTGCAATTTTGTTTGAGGATATCTACCTGAGTTCAGATCTTAGAGCTGCTGCCAGGGGCAGAGCACGCCGCCTCAGCGCTCGCACATCAGCGGCTGCTTGCTTTTGGCTTCCTGGATATTCGCGTATGCGCGCCTCAGCCTCGCTTCGCGAGACATCGGCGCTAGATGCGGCCTTGCCTACCTCTTGTTAAAAGAAGGGATGAAGTGACAAATGCATATTTCTTAACGGTTTTCGGAGTTGGGGCGGGAGAACCATTTTTCAAAAGGGTTCTATCCCGCATCACGTTTCTGCGCTTCTGTTTTGTGTATATTTGCCATTGCCGAGCATCTCATGAAATGCCGTAATTCAGGCGCGAACAAAAAGGGATTTGTTTCGCCCATAAACCTGTGAAATAACTATTTAACCATTTAACAGGTTAAAAAGATTCTTAACGCAATTCATACTTGCCGGGGGAAGTCGGCAATTTTTAAGAATGGTTTTGGAATTCTATTTGATAGCAAGATTTCAGATTCTCAATTCAGGGGCGGAATTGAATTAGGATTTGCAGAAAAAATTTCAAACTATTAAAATGAAATCTCAAATCTCACCAAGAACTAAATGCATCTTAGAAAAATTATTTTGTTGAATAATTAAGCCTAAATCATTCAAATGCTTGGCAATTTCATATGTGTAGACTCTTATTTTTTTATCTAATCTTTCTTCCAAATTTTGGATATCTATCCATTTTTCCTTAGTTTCATCATGCAACTTTTGCAGTTCAACCAAGAAGCGCTGATGATCACGAGATAGATGAATTCGAATATCAGTTGCATGCATCCCATTCCGGAAATCAGTTAATGATTCACTGTTGTTGATGTAATATTTCCAATCTTCCCAATTATCAAAGAACATTTCTGCGGCATCCTGTATCCTATGATCTGATACGTCATCCGTTAAATGTAATCGGCAGAATGACAATGCTAATTTATTTAAGGTGTTAGAATCGATTGCAAAGATATTCTCAAGCATCCGTTCTTCAATTAGTCTCCGGATGTTGTTTTCAACATTTGATAAAGCCGCGTTGGTATTTCCGAAAGCGGGATAATGCATTAAAGCAGTTAATTGATATTGCAATAATAGGTATACTTCTTCCAATCCATCCGACTTTGTATAATTAGCATTTTTTATCAGCATTGGAATTTGAATGGGAATATTTCCCGAGGTAATCCTTGCATCATCGTATGTTATACATGGTCGGCAATAATTAACTTCACATTGACGGTTTTTTCGTATTACATTGATGTGATTTACATCTGAAGAAGTTTTAATTAAATTAAAAAAATATTGATCATTGACTTGTTGAAAGTTTGGAGATATGATTCCATTGTATGTACTGCTGAGTTGTGACAGAATAGATTTAGATAGTTTACCGTATGGTGAAATCTTTGAAGAAATAGCGCCTATTCCGCCTTTCCCATAAAAGGAGGAGGGACATGAAACCAACTGGAGTGCAAGCATTTTATCTATGCAATCTTCTTCTGCATTATCCCAATTTCTTGCGCAGTGATACAAAAAATCTTTGTATCCGAGATTTGGCTTTTGTACTTGAACTTTATATTCTTTATACCCATCAATAATGCAATAATTATCATATTCGCCATATAGATCCTTACCATCGAATTTGACTTTGCGCACTATTTTAAGTGGTTTTATCTCAATGCACATATTCTCTGGTGGCATAAGCTCAGGGCTTGGTGCTATATAAGTGAAATTTTTACACTGTTTAAAAAAAGGCGTATAGTGCAACTTGAAGGCTATATTACTTACGTGAACTACCCATCCAATATGTTCTTGGTTCTTTACCCATATCAACTCGTGTTCAAAAGGTGCAAACCAGGAGCCAAATTCTCTTTTATTGAGATCTAATCGATTATTTATTCTCATACCCTTTGGAGATTCTATTTAATTCTCTTGCCCTAATTTGAGCTTCTGTCAACTTATCTAAATACAGTTCTATGCAATTTTTAAACATTTCATCTGAACAAATACGATTCATTTGTATTTGTTTACAAGTATTTTCGACCGTGTCTTGCTCTTCAAGAGAGTAGTTGTTATTATGAAATATTATCGGTAACCCACATGGAAATAGTTCTATTTTCACTAAATAACTAAAATAGTATGAGATAACTTAAGAGTATTGAAATTGGACTGCGCCCCTTCCAGTAGACAACAAGTTAAGCTTGTATATTTAAACTTAACGCCTCCTCGGTACGCGCATGCCATTAACATGAACGTCGCCGGGGTATCGCCCCCGGGCGACTTTCTGATATATGGCCGGGCATTCACCCGGCGTCATGAATGGATGGGTCCCATGGGGTTCGGATTTTGGAACTGCTGCCAGGGACAGTGCACGCCGCCTCAGCGCTCGCAAATCGGCGGCTGCTGACCAAAGGTTGCCTGGAAGAGCGCGCGTGCGCGCCTCGCCCTCGCTTCGCTCGACCTCGGCGCGAGATGCGGCCTTGCTTACCTCTGAAAATTTCTTAACGGTTTTGGTGCGGCAGGACTCGTTTTCAAAAGGGTTCTACCCCGCGCTGCATTTCCATGTTTTCACACAGGGAATGTTTATTTACAAATACGGTCTATTATCAAATATGCCCAGAAGTATTCAAACCGGTTCATCGATAAGTAGAAAGAGTCGTCATATAAGGAGTGCCACCAAACCCAAGCGCATTGCAGATGTCGTAGGTTTGCGAATACTTGCGGATGAAGACTGGAAAGAAACCAGGGCAGAATTAAAAAAAATAAACAAGGATACGCTCGATCGGCTTGAAAAATCATATTAACTGGATATGAAAGTTAAGCAAATTTTCTTCTCAAAAGAATCTCGTGCGAGCCTCTTATAATTACGGATTGTGCAGATGACGCAGATGTCCAGGGATCAAGATTCTATATTGAAAATAGCGATTTTTAATTCGTTTATCTCTTCTTCCTCTCCCTTTCCCCCGGGCACCCAATTTCTTACTCTGGCGTCTCTTTCAGGGGCAGAATTGCCCGGACCGGAGTTCCATCTCTATCCGGGCATTCGTCCGATGCTGGTAAGCAATGTGAGTTTGTAGTAGCTAATGGAACATCGCAGGAATGCTGTATATGTGGAAATGTCGAGCATTTAACGCTGGTAAATAGGGTATTCCGATGTTCCCGATGTGGAAACATCGAAGATAGAGATGTTAACGCATCGTTCAATATACTTAAAAGAGCAGTAGGCACGGACTGTGCCGAATTAACGCCTGTGGAGAGTACCTATAAGGGGCTCGTGAATCGACCTTTGCGATATCCAGCCACATATCATTTACTGATAGCATAATCTTAGGATCATCAACCTCGTACAGAACAAAAAATCGGTTTCCCGTAAGATCAAGCCACTCGCCGACAAGTTTGATATCTTCTGGATATTTAAATTCACTCCATCTCTTTTGAACTTCGTGCCTCTTTTCCGGTCCCCATGTCCATATATCCATGAATAACATTTTTTCTAACCTCCGCGCATAATGTTAATTCTGATAACTCTTAAGTCTTTCCATCTTCAATCTGTATCGCAGAGTCTCGAAATTATTTCATTTCATGACTTATTTTTTCCAGCAAGCAGCTCAGCCAGGTTTTCAGGTCTGGTGTTATTCTTTCACCCCTTAGGGGTTACCGTGAAATAACTTATCTAAATTAATCTCTTTTTGGTGAAATGGAATAGTTCCATTTAGGATGTAAAGAATGGTATTCTATCTGCAATTTTTCCATTTCTTCATCCAATATTTTGACTCCTTTGGTATATTCCTTTTCATCCAATCGAGATGCCACAGTAAGACCTTTTTTTGTCTTCGTGCCACTAATGAGTTTTATGATTGTTTCATAACTGACAAGTGGTTTACCCTTCCAATTCATTGTTATATATGAAAACATGCAATGTTCTATCTTGTTCCATTTGCTTGTCCCAGGAGGGTAATGGCATACGGTTATCGGTATTTTGATCTGGTTCACCAATTCCTGTAAATAAAATTTCCATCCTTTATTTCGACTTCCATTATTCCCACCTCCATCTGCACATATCATCAACCCTTTTACATTTGGATAATTATTTCTTCCGAACATAAGCCACCATTGCCTGATGCTTTCAACAGCAAATTCGGATGTATCATAGCTTATTCCCACATTTACCATTCCTTCATT
Source organism: Candidatus Methanoperedens sp. (assembly GCA_027460465.1). GTDB lineage: Archaea > Halobacteriota > Methanosarcinia > Methanosarcinales > Methanoperedenaceae > Methanoperedens. The sequence continues at coordinate 18,893 of JAPZAV010000148.1, forward strand.
TCTTTTTAGATCATAAATCCCATACGGTGTTGCTCTTCCAACTCCAAGTGAAGGAAAATCATACACATTAACTTCTTTGGCTTGACCTTTTTTTATCCAGGTTCTTCCAGAATTTCTGAAATTCCCTACGTTTTCTTTCTTTTTTGCATCAACTGATATCACAGGATACTCTTTATTTATAAATTCTTTAGCCTGTTCGTTTATATATCTAAACTGGGCATCTCTTTCTGGTACTGAAGAACCTTCTATATTTTTCTTGTTCGCCTGAAGTGAGTAATCGTTTTCTTTCAAAAGACGTCCTACAGTATCTGGATCGATTTTATGTTGCAGCTTTCTCAGTTCATCCGCGATTTTATAAGTTGATTTATTTGTCCACTTTAGGAGACTCATTGGGTCACCTGAAGTGTTTTCATCCATGATTTTTTCAAGATCATTAAGGATTCCAGGATCTTTTTCTTCTACCTTTTTTCTTCCTCCACCAGATACTCGAAGTCTTTCTGGAGGTTCAAGTTTCTCTGAGGTTTTAAGTTCTTCTATCCCTTTCTTGATGGTTGAATGAGACATTCCCGTTAGCTCTTCTACTTTTGTAATTCCACCCCAGCCAATTTCAAGTGCTATTGCACCGACAAAACGTCTTGCTTGTACTTCATCTGCTCCTGAGAGGGCTTTTAGCCACCATTTATACTGCTTGTAAGTCTCCATGCCACTATATATGATGGCTTAGATGATAAAATTTGCTATGTTATTTTTCGGTAATGCCTAAGTGTCCTCTTAAGTATCTTCTGTTCTGGCGGGAAGAGAACATCTACCCAGTCAGGTTTATCGAAGTCTATTACAAGAACCCCGCTCTCTTTGCCAAGGACAAGTCCTACATTATTATCCGTTTTTTCAAACCACTCTCTTAATTCGGCTTATGTAGCCTTCCTGCGCTTCTGCCAGCTATTCAACAGAGGTCTTTTTCCAGGACTGCTTCCGGGGTCCTTCGGGCTTGATAAGGGATGGATCACCCAGCCCTTTCTGGTGAGCCTGATTGCCTCGTTTAACTGTTCTATTCCCAAACCATCACCAAGTATCTTTTTATTCAGCTGGCGTTAGACTTCATCAGATTGTTCGACCCTGGCTATACATGATATTACCTCAGCGGTTTCAGCTTCATTCAACGTGAAGATTGCTGGAACTCTGAAAGAAACCGCTATTGTATTGAGCAGCCCCTGAATGGATGCTGGATTTATCGTTCGACCTGAAGAGAAGGGGTCTTCACCTTCAATAATCAATACGGGGCGATCATAGCTGCCTGCCAGATCTTTTATCTGGCTAAAGAGTTTCCTGTTCTCGAAAATAGACTTAAGGAGATCGTTAACAGTCATGCGCTCAAATGCTATTCTGTTGTTTACTATGTATTTGCCCACTTCAAGAGTCAAGATCTCGATGTCAATATCCTGCTTTTCAAGTCCTTTTACAACTCCTGAACCCTGTTCTCCTGAATCCACTACAACTTTGACTGACGGCATTTCAACACATCCCGGCAACAGCCCTTGATCTTCTGATAACCCATCCATGAATACAGGAGGTGGGGGAGAGAATTGGGTGGTACGATCTCTCCCCAGCTTCTCGTTTTCGAGGCGGTGTTGACCCGTTACGGCGACACTGCGGCTGTGCTATTGGGTTTATGGACGCGCTGAAGAGCAGCGCGGCACAGCCTGCTAATCGATAAAGAGTATTTAACTGGAAAGTTCTGACCCTGCTCATCATACCTCCTGTGAGACTTTATTTGCCTCCACTCCATTCACTTCAGTTATTACGACACACCCGTTCGCTACATCATAATCTATATCCAACAGCTGACCTTTTTCCCACCCGAAATCCATGTTTATCATGCGCTTATCCAGATAAACATAGGGATACCCGAAGGATGTGTTCTGTAATTTCCTGCTATTTTTCCCTTTATCAGAAATGACAACGCGCCTGATGTCTGTGCTGTACACGATGCCCAGCAGCTGCCCTTTCTCCCATTTGAAAGCTTCCTCGATCAAGAGCTTGTCAAGGTAAATATACAGCTGCTGTTTACCCGAGTTTGTCTGCAACTTTATTTGTGTCATGTCTTCTATACAGTACTATATATACGAAATGAGCGAAGAGGCGTCAAAAAAGACAGATTCAGAGGATGTCGCCCTGTCCAGAAAGGTTAAGGCGGGCGTGAGTTGACCTGTTTAGAATTTGTATTTCGCGAAATGATACTATCTCTGCTGAACAGATTCACCAATCCTTTTTTCTTCGATTCTACACTATCTTTTGAATTGAGCCATTGAACCAGGCTTTCTTTCATAAATGTCTTTCATACTTCTGCCAGCCAGGTGGGAATAGCTCTTTACCCGATCGTATGTTTCTCTATCAAGTCTAAACGCTATCGGTGGATATTTTTCATCATATTCAGGCCCGGACTGAGAGCTTCCTGCTGGCTCACCAGAGGCTCATAGAGGCACGATCTCATGCACTTCGCCCAGCCATAAACGCAGGCTTATATCGTTTACTTTATAAACCTTCAGACGAAAAATAAATACGGAGTTTTTTAAAGAGGAATGAAAGCTTTGAGTAATAAAATGAAAATCAAACCATTAGGATACAGAATAATCGATGAAGAAAGCGGTATGATATTTGAAGTCATCCCAAAAACGAAAGAAGCAACTCAGGAGTTTGTTGAGGAATTCTTTGACAGTTTTAAAATTCTGAAGGTAGAAACTTCAAAAATTGAGCCTTTGAGGGAAGAAAAGAAACCACCCAGGAAACCAAAGTCAAAGAGACCGAAATCAGAGAAAAAAGTCATACCGAATCCAGTGCAGAGACATATAAAGGAGTTAACCGACCTCCCGGAAGAGTTCACCATCGGTGATATTGGCGATCTATTTGAGAAAGATGGTTACGACAGGAAAAAGATTATAGACAACTCCTATCACGACATCAATGACCTGATAGACAAAAACAAAATAATCTACATAGAAGGCACTAAACCAAAGAAGTATAAAATAGTATCACGAGATACCAGCGATCTGGGATAGAATTATTCTCCATTCTCTATTTCTGGATAGCTTCAAGGGACATTCTTTTTGTTTTGATAGCGAAACAGTGATTCTATCGTACTGCGCCTCTGATATGGCGTGATACATCATTCTGATCAGGGAGTTCAATATGCGTCTTCAGAATATGTCAGCAGATTCAAGAAACATGGTATTCGAATAAGCATGAGCAGGAGAGGAAATCCATACGATAATCCCTTTGCGGAGAGTTTTATATGAGGAGGTTTACCTTTGGGAATATGAGAAGCGGATTCATTCTTCTCTGGGATATATCACTCCAGAAGAATTTGAGATGTCAGGGGAGGTCTTAAATAGGAAAGTTTCTTAACTAGTTTTCCTCTCGTCTAGAATACTTCCAACGCCAAGTCGCAATTGTTCATATTGAGATGGGTCGTAAAGAGGTTTAACTCTCTCTACTAAAATATCTCGTATATAGGATGAGTGCACCCGCTACTTAAAGGTGCTTCAACACAATTGTTGAAACGTAGGCTGAGAAGGGTAGGCTAAATTTCTTACGGTTTATCCGGCAAACTTAGACTACCACCTTCACTTCTACGATTCTCCGGCAATTTAACATGTGACAGCTCTTGATATAAAGAGTCTGGCCATTGCCCACGAGATTACATTTCGTAGATGGTGAGGGATAATTGGTACTCAGCCTATAAAAAAACTTTGAGGGCTGAAAAATGTATTTGAATATAGGTATAGATGTTGCCAAGAACATACATGAAGCATGTCTGGTAAACGATAGTGGTGAGCAGATAGGGAAATTCATGAAGCTCAGAAACTCCAGGAAAAGCATGGATAAGTTCAGGGAACACATAAAATCGGTATCGGAAGAACTGAAAGCAAAACCCAGAATTGGGCTGGAAGCTACAGGGATCTACTGGTATTCTTTATACAGTGAAATATCCAGAGACTATGAGGTCAGTATATGCAATCCTGCACAGATCCGTGGATTTGCATCAGTGAATATCAGAGGTTCTAAGACTGATAAGATCGATGCTAAGACCATTGCAAATATGCTGAGATTCGGAGATGCACCAAAAACTGATTACCAGAACAGGCAGAGGCTTGAGCTTCGGGAATATGCCAGATTCTATGTGAAACTGTCGAAGAAAAAGGCAAACCTGAAGAAACGGTTCAGACGTAACCTGCATCTTGTGTTTCCTGGTTATGATCAGGTATTTAAAAATGTGTTTACCAAAACCTCTAAAGAGATACTTGCACAATCTCCTACACCTGATGATATACTTGAAATGGGAGAGGCAAAGTTGCTTGAATTGATGAAAAAGGCAAGCAATAATTACATCGATCATGGTAAAGCCAGAGAGCTAATAGAGAAAGCAGAGGATACTATACCTTCAGAGATCCTGAAGGAATCCGCACTTTTCGAACTCCAGATATTGCTGGATATCATAGAAAACATTGAGAAGCATATACTTGCTCTTGAGAGCAAGATGCTTGCCATATGGGGGGAGGTCAAAAGCAATCACTACATACAGACAATTACTGGAATAAGTGAAATCCGAGCGGCGATAATATGGGCAGAGATCGGTGATATTGAGAATTTCAAGCATCCTGACCAGATCGTGGCTTTTGCTGGACTTGATCCCAAAGTGAAAAAATCTGGAAACAAGGAAGTGATCGGTGGACCGACAAAAAGAGGTTCCAGTACTTTGAGATGGGCATTGGGATGGGCTGTGCAGGAATCAAAAAACGTTAATCCTGTTCTGGCATCATACTTTAAAAAGAAAATTACTGAAGGTAAACATTACAACACTGCAAGATGTGCTGCCGCTAAGAAGCTTGTAAGAATTATCTGGTCGGTTGAAAAGAACAAGAAGTCGTTCCAGATTCCAGGTAACCTCCAATCCTCATAAAAAATGCGAGTCGAGGACGACACCCCTCGCCGGGTGTCGCCCGCAGACGAGTAACCGACAGGGGGTTTAAGGGGGACAGCGGAATGTCCCCCTTTCATTAGCTGTAGCTTTTGATATTTTATAAAATGGCTTTAGAAAATCTTATATAACATGTCTAATCAACGAAACAAGAATCCCCGGCTTTAGCCCACGGAGAGTGTCAAAATTGTCAAAGAGATGATGATTTAGTGGGCAATATGAGGCGTACAACACGCTCATAATAGATATAATCCCAAGCCCAGTTGATCAAAACTAAGAATCTATTCCGAAAACCAATAAGACTGAACAGGTGTGCAGCCAGCCAGATAATCCATGCAAGGAATCCTGTGAAATATAAGCGGTTAAATAGATAAACTACTGCTGCATTTCGTCCTATAACCACCATAGTGCCCCGATCCTTGTAATGGAATGGTTGTGGAGGTTCATTAGAAATCTGAAGGGCAATATTCTTTCCTGTTGCTACTCCCTGCTGGATTGCAACAGGTGCAACCATAGGTAGTGGATGTCCATCTTCCTCTAAATATGCAAGATCTCCCACGGCATATACATTGGGATAACCAGGAACTTGAAGTGTATTCAGAACAGTCACTCTCCCATTTGAATTCGTAGGTAATCCCCAATTTTTTAGTTCAGGCTCACCTCTTACACCCGCTGTCCATGCTACGGTATAAGTCTGAATTATAGAGCCATCGATAAGTTTTAATTCATCAGGTCTAACTTCGCTAACCTTTGAATTAAAGCGAACCTCCACTTCTATCTTATTAAGCCTGGAAAGTGCATAATTACCGAGACGATCTGGCAGGTTTGGAAGTAGTCTTTCGCCTGCTTCCAGGAGGATTAACTTGACTTTTTTGATGTCCAGATTCCTATAATCCTTTTTCATGCGACCATAAACCAATTCAGCAAGTGTACCTGCAAATTCCACTCCTGTTGAACCACCCCCTACAATAACAAAGGTTAGCAAACTTTTTTGGAGTTCCTCATCTGGCTCATATAATGCTCTTTCAAAGCAGGTCAGAATTTGATTACGAAGATTTATGCCCTGTTCAAGAGTTTTAAGAGGGTACACATATTCATATCCTTTAATGCTGAAAAAATGTGTTATACTTCCCATGGAAAGGATCAGAAAATCATAAGAGATCATACAAATATCTGTTTCTATAATTTGTGCTTTAAGATCAATTTTATTTACTTTTGCAAGTAAAAAATGAACATTTGGGAATTTGCGAATAATACTTCTAACAGGATAGGCTATATCTTCAGGTTCCAGTTCCGCTGCTGCAACTTGGTATAATAGGGGGAAGAAAGTATGATAATTGTTTTGATCTAGAAGGCATATTTCCACAGGATAATGGACAAGGGTTTTTGTTGCCCACAAACCTCCAAAACCTGCACCCAAAATCACTACTCTATAATGTTCATTTTGCTTATTCCTTTTATTAAATCCCATTTTCATTATCCCGTATCCAAAGTATTAGTCTATAATTCAGGTCTTTCAACTTGATATTTTTAACCCCTCTCCACGGCTAAAGCCGGGAGATTCCACGAAGCTCATGATTTTTTCCATAAACCTCCAAATTATCACCCTGCATGGTTGTACTTTATGGTTGTACTGATATTTCAATTTCAGCCTTTGAATCTGTTGTTTTGCTAAAATTGTAGCTCTAAACTTCATGTCCACAAACCTCCTGCAGTAAAACAATCCAAAACTTAAGACAGTTATATATGAAAACACATTGTTTTGCGCTGTTTTAACTTGGCATACAAATAATCTAAACAAAATTTACTGCGGAAGGTCTATGGACACGAAGCTTAATGCATTGGTAAAGACATATCTGCAAGTAGAGTGCAGCATGTCAAAGAAAAACAAAAAAGGAACAAAAAAACAACAGTTAACAAATTATCCCATTAGAGACTATCCTGAAAATAGCCGGATATGGTACGGGTCGCAGCCTCATCATTATAAATATCCTCATGAATAGATTAAAGACGAAGCACATGAATTAAATCTAAGAATAGAGTCATTAAAATAAGGAAAAATGGAAGCGGTTTGAAGGACTTCAGGTCAGATAGAAAAAGAAAACAATTTAATGAAGGTTATATAAATCTGCTAATAGTTGATATCTCATGCAAATGTGGTTATTCTTTCCAGAAAGAGTTAGGCAAAAATGTCGTAGAAATAATGTTTGATTGCCCTAAATGTAACAACAGATTAAAAATTAGAAGACCTACCATATAAAATGTTGCATGAAATTAATCTCGCAATATATTGCGAGGAAGAGCGTAGACGCTTCTGTATTTTGATGACCTTGGAGGGCATAGACCGAATGTGCTCCCTTGTCCAGTTTGTACTTCATAGTTGATTATTTTTTCACTTAACTATAAATAGTTATGGCTGATGTAGGGGGCTGTCTCCCCCATCTTTCGGAGGGGGATTTAGCCCTGAAATGAGTTAAAAACCAGCGCCATCTTATGCCATTGTACACTAGAAAACGAATACTCAAAGACAAAAACCGTAAGAGAACCTGCTGCACTATTCGGGCATTTTCATTGGGCTTTTCACACCCAGATATTTCTCAGGAGCTTTATCGAATTCTTTCTTGCACTTAGATGAGCAGAAGTAATACTTCTGTTCATTAAATTCCGATGTATGTTCTGCTGTCCTGTCAACATGCATCCAGCAAACTATGTCGATTGGCATAGGGTTTTGTTAGTAAGCACTTCATTATAAGAGTTTTGTTTTACAAATTTAAACTATCATTTCATAGATGCTATTGATCATACCTTATAGCATCCACAGGTCTCATCTTAGCCGCATGCCTGGCAGGAATTACCCCGGATACTATCCCTATCACAAGCGAGAAGCCAAGAGCGAAAAAGATTGTTCCGGCGGTGATAGTCGCTCTCATATCTCCACCAAAGCCCAGTGCCTGTATACCCAGATAAGGGATGAGCAGGGAAATAGCTGCACCAAATATTACGCCTATGATTCCGCCTACGAGTCCGAATATTCCAGACTCGATTAGGAAAAGTTTCATGATTTCGCGTTCACTGGTTCCTATCGCTTTCAAGAGCCCTATCTGTTTTGTGCGTTCCATGACAGACATGAACATGGTATTGGCTATGCCTATTGCTCCGACAAGGAGCGAGACAGCAGCGATTGCACTCAAGAACAGTGATAAAGTCTGGGTCACGCTGCTCATCTGTTCACGGATAAGGGCTGATGCAATAACAGTAAAATCTTTTGTTCGAGGATTTACCTGCCTTGAACTCATAAGCTTCTGCTCGATATCCGCCTTCAAATATTCCACGAGGGAAGCGTCCGTAGCTTTAATGACTATAGATGTGAACTGATTATTTGCCACTTTTTCTGTTATGACTTCTCTTGCCATCTCGGCAGGCATATAAATTCCTGTATCACTGCCTCCTCCGAATCCGCCGGACTGTTTGAGGATACCCACCACTCTAAAATTTTTTCCTCCTATAGCAATTGGACGGTTAAGGTTCATGTCCACAGACCTCCTGCAGTAATGCCTAATGAAATTCCTGAGGAGTTCCATATTTCCAGTGGACTTCGATACTTGAATGATGAATGTTCACGCAGATTGTATCCATTCTTCGCATTCACCAGAAAGTTCTGAA
>JAPZAV010000149.1 GCA_027460465.1 Candidatus Methanoperedens sp.
ATCAACGTGGGCACCTCTTCACCAAGGATGAATTTTGAGTTGAGATAATCTGCAGAGATCAGAAGCACAGCAACGCTGGCTTTTGCCATGGCTTTCTGGATCTCACGCTCCCAGTCCTCACCCGCTCCTATGCGCCTGTCATCCCATAGGTCAAGAAGCCCTTCCTGTTCCAGCACCCCAAGATGCGTCACCAGGCGGTCCTTCCAGATCTCGTCCTTATGGCTGTAGCTGATGAATACTGATGGCTGCGTCATGGTATAGCCTCTTCCAGCTCCTTCACTTCCCTGTCCCGCCTGTGGTATCCCATTTTCTGTATCATCTCTTTTGCTTTCGCAAGGCTCTCCCGCGCTTTTTCTTTCTCGCCCATAGCAAGGTAAAGCCGCGCATATCCCAGGCAGCAGTCAGCTTTGTGCAGCCCCATACCCCCGCGCTCGGCGATAGTCGCAGCTTCATCCAGGTCGCGCTGTGCTCTGCCGAAATCACGGCGCACACGGTACAGCTCTGCGCGGGACAGGAGACTGCGAGGTAATTCATCCTGCTGCCCCGCCTGCCTAAGACCGTCCACCCCCAGATTCAGGTGCTCTGCCGCTCTTATAAAATCATCCTTTTTCTCAATCAGAGCCTGAAGAAGATGCGCCTTCCCGATGGAGAGGTGATCGAGGGCGATGTCAAGAAGGTAACGATTTCTTTTTGCGATTTCAATCGTCTGACTCGCCCGGCTCAGCACCTCCTTATACTTTCCCTGACCCAGGAGCAGGTCGCAGTACCGAAAGCCCATTGTAGAGGACAAATAAGAATATTCTGGCCATTCTTTCTTATACATGAGTTTCGGGTAATGAATACAAATATACGAATTTAAATTAGACAATCCTTCACATTTTGAATTCAATCAAACGTTCATCAAGATCACAAATATTCATCGTATTTAATATGCTAAGACTATTATTAAGTTTACCCATTAACGTTGGCTCTTTTGGATTCGTTACCAATTCAATTGTCTTCTTTCCATTTAAAATAGAAGTGCTGCCATCAAGCTGAAAAATCGATTCAAACAATGTCAACAATTCCATTTTTTCACCATAAAAACACTTTGTCAAAAACAAGCTGCAAAGATTCACAAATGACATTTTAAAGCAGGTCATTATTTGGTCAAGTTCCGTATCAATCCGATAAACTTTATCCTTACCACGAATCCGTTTTTCCTCCTTTAAACACATTTTCAACCGATCAAAGTGGCCTTTGTGCTCATTTTCAATCATCTTTTGCTTATTGAGACACTTAGAAATTTGAGTTTCATAATGCTGCAATTGAATAGAATCCATGTCACCCAAAACTCTTTTTCCTTCAATGATTTCTGATTTTTCACGAAGACTTTTTTCTAACGTGAATATACTGGCAAGCTGCTCATCTATTGTTTCAATCTCCTTTAACGGTTCTTTCAGTCTAGATTTGAGTTGAGTTATAGTCTGGCAAATTTTTTTATGGTTTTCTTTCATTTTATCATAGCTCTCGATCTTTTTTCCATAACCCACGATTCGATGGATATTTACTCCACTCTTTGCTTCTCGGAACGTTTTTTCCTGCATCGGCCAGCGGTCAAAATATTTCTTGGTTATCTCACTCTCATTCAATAATTCACGAGGAACATCGGTAACTAAAACTGATTTTCGACCATTATCCCACTTATTGATTACAGCACGGCATTCGAAAATATAGTTTTTCTCGGATGAATCCAATAATTCAATTTGACAATCAACGAGACTTGCATTACCATATTCATATCTCGTTTCTTCTCTTATGTGCTTGAATTTCCTGTCATTTGTCTGGTTATCATCAAGAATGGTTATAAAATATTCATCACTTTCGCTTAATGCTCTAAGTGTTTTTACACCATTGCCTCCACCATCCATTATCAATATCCGGTTCACCTGAACATGAGTTGATGAGGTATCTAAAAGTTGTATCAATTTAGTTTGCATCTCTAATGCATGTTTGCCCAGATCAACATGTCCCTGAAATGTCTGGAAATAGAGAGGATGACCTTTTCCATCATGAATAAACACGTTTTCCAGACAATTCATTACCCGTCCAAGCATTGTCACTTTACCTTTGTAACAACTATTGGATGACCACAATGGTTTCGTATTGCCATCAATATAATAACATACGAAATATGCTTCCTCACCGGATTCTTTTTTCCAAAAATTTATCCAGAATTTTGCGATTTCTATGATTAACTGTTCCGAAACTTTAAGATATTTTAGTTCCCGAAGATATCGATCCAACGATGCATCTTTGTAATTGTATCCACAGAGAAATTCCAAATCGTTTCCTTTTACGCGGTTAACCCTACTTGTTTTTCCATTCGATGTTACCAGAGGCATGCATAACAGTGCCAGATTATATCGAGATATTGATTCTTTTGATCTGCCAAAAATATCCATGGATGAAAAATTTTTCTCCTGAATCTTGTTATCAATTGATCTAAAACGATTTTCTCGTACATCTTGTTGTTGATTGTAATCTTTAGTGAATTTACCATGAAATCGAAGGTGTGAATGGCATTCTTCATTAGTTTTATTTTGTTCGAATAATTGAGATTGGCGAACTTCATTCATTCGCTCTATTATTGTATTTGTGAATATGTCAATAATGTGAGCGTCGAAGGCTAAAGATGTGAAGATTTCTCCCCCACCTGATTTTTGGTATTGAGTTGTTTCTTTGGAAACTGGTATTCTTGTTAATGATACAGATGATCGAAAGTTATTCAAACTTTCCTCTGAAATATTCACATCGAACTGATCTAATATTTTATTCTTCAATTGGGATGATACTATGCTCCTGTTTTCACTTACTGTGGATAAAATATAATCTTTTATTCTTTGTGTTAATTTGGTGTTATTTCCATCTTTTCTATGATCTTTCAATCCTTCTTCACCATATTTTCTAAGTATTCTACAATAGTTATAATATTGCGCTCTTGAAAATAGAACAAAATTGGTTTCAAAATATTTTTTAATAGGTTGTTTTGATTCTTGTATTTTTTTGATTGTTTCCAAAATATCAATAATTCTATCTTCTTCCAGCATTATATATTAAATATGTTTATCTACTATATATATTTGTCTAATTTATATTTGGTATAATTTGTATTTTACCCGAAACTCATGTAAAAGTCATCAATAAATGTCAATTTCATGGAACTGCACCTCCATCATAATTTATTAAATGTAATAAATAAGTATTTATATCCATCAGTAACAATAGTATCCAATCAGGAGTATGTATATGGTAGACAAGAAGCAAATTAAATCTGATACAGGTTCAAACCGTGTGCCTACCGGAATTCCGGGGTTTGATGAATTGTGCGGCGGGGGACTTCTCAGAAATCGAACGTATCTTGTGTCCGGTGCCGCAGGTGCGGGAAAGACGATATTCGGACTTCAGTATCTTTACAATGGCATCACCAAATATGGAGAAAATGGTATTTTCATAGCGACAGAAGAGCGTCCTGAACAGGTAAGAGAGAATGTGAAACAGTTCGGATGGGATTTCCAGAAACTTGAAGATGAGGGCAAACTGGCGATCCTTGATGCATGTTCCACAAAAATAGGGATACCATCACATGAAAAATATGTTGATGTGAGACCGTTTGATATGCGCTCGATGCTCGACCAGATCATCGCAATCCAGGAAGATATAGATGCGAAGAGGGCGATGGTTGATGGTACAACCTCTATCGGGTATTACCTTACCGACATTTCAAAGATAAGGGTCGAGCTCCTGAAATTGAGCACCACGCTTGAAATCCTTGGATTGACATCGCTGATGACCTGCGAAATAATCGATGAGAATATGGCAAGCAGGTTCGGCGTGGAAACCTTTGTCACAGAGGGCACCATCGTGCTTTACTATAAACGCACCGATACAGTGAGGGTCCGCAGTGTTGAAATATTCAAGATGAGGGGTACGAACCACAGTCAGAATACCCATCCCTACGAAATAACACCGAACGGCATCGTAGTGCATCCACACGAAGAAGTATATACAGATTAAATTTCTATATCGCGCTCTATGGGGAAAAATCCATTGATAGTAGTCAACTTCAAAACCTATACAGAGGGTTTGAATGCTGTTAAGATGGCAAAATACTGCGAAGAAGTAAGCATTGATTCCGGGGTGAATATCATAGCAGTACCTCAGATACCTGATCTGTACAGGGTAGCAGGTTCTGTAAAAATCCCTGTTTTTTCGCAGCATATAGATGGAGCTGGAGCAGGAAGTTTCACAGGACATATCACGGCTGAATGCGTGAAGTCCGCAGGCGCAGTCGGTACTCTCATCAACCATTCAGAACGGCGTCTCCTGCTGGCTGACATAGATTCTGCGGTCGCTTCTGCAAAAAAATCAGGATTGACCTCAGTGGTCTGCACGAATAATATCGCTGTCACAAAAGCAGCAGCCACATTCGGTCCGGAATATGTGGCGATCGAGCCTCCGGAACTGATCGGTTCTGGAATCCCGGTCTCGAAAGCTGATCCAGATATAGTGAGCGGATCAGTCAGGGCTGTAAAAATGATAGCCCCGGACGTTGAGGTTCTCTGCGGGGCAGGCATCTCAAAAGGGGAAGATGTTGCTGCTGCGCTTGAACTTGGTACGGTCGGAGTGCTTCTGGCTTCAGGTGTGGTCAAAGCCAAAGATCCAAAGGCAGCGCTGCTTGATCTTGTAGGAAAGATCTGATGGCAAAAGAATGCTATTACTGCGGTTTCAAAGACCCTATGCCCTTCACATGCAAATTCTGCGGAAAATCCTTTTGCTATAATCATCGACTGCCTGAATCCCATAATTGTACAGGGCTTGCACTGCTCAAAGAAAGGGTACATGAAGGCGGGATATCTTATCCATACCCAAAAGAGCCGGTATCCAGGAGAACCAGGGAAAATGTCCCGGGCAAGCTAATGACTGCCTTATCAGTCATAAAAAGCAACTACTCGCTGACCATTCTTGTGATAGCCATAGTATCTTTCTTTCTGCAGGGTATCCCTGGCTATTTCACCTATTTTGCCCTTTCTCCTTCAGATATGATCTATCAGCCCCTGAAGTTCGCAATAAATCTTATAACTCACATATTCCTGCACGGAAGTCCGATGCATATCATATTCAATATGATGTTTCTGTTCTTCTTTGGACCTGAGCTTGAACGGCGGATCGGCGGGAAAAAGTTCTTGATTGTATTTTTCCTTTCAGGGATCATCGCAGCCATTGGTTATTCATCATGGTCCATCTTCGTGCTCAAATCCTCCACTCCAGCAGTTGGTGCAAGTGGTGCACTGTTCGGAATCTTTGCATGTCTTGCCATTCTGGCTCCTTATATCCAGGTCTATATATTTTTCATACCTATGAAAATCACACATGCTCTTGTACTGTTCGCTGTCGTTGATCTGCTCTTCCTTGGAGGTACAACCAGCGGTCTGATCACGCAGGACATCGTTGCCAGGAGCGCCCATTTAAGCGGCGCTGTCGCGGGTCTTGTCATGGGGAAAAAGATCAAAGAATCAGGACGGTATCAGCGATAATGATCCGGACATTCATAGCTGTGGAATTACCTGAAAAATTCATTCCTGAAATAGAAAAAATGAGCTCTTTGCTCAGAGCCCCCGGGATCAAGCCTGTGGATCCGGGGCTGGTGCACATCACCATGAAGTTTCTGGGAGACATACCTGAAGATAAAGTAGAACCCATTGCTTCGGCTTTGTCGCGGATCAACTGCACACCGTTTGAAGCAAGGATCAGGGGAGCAGGTGTTTTCCCAAAGCTGAGTTATATCAAAGTAATCTGGCTTGGAGCACAGGGGGACTTTGATACCTTGCATAGGGAAATAGAACGTGTGCTTTCACCTTTTGGATTTGAAAAAGAGCGCCAATTTACTCCTCATGCCACACTTGCACGGGTTAAACAGCTCAGTGAAAAGGCAGGACTTCTTGAAAAAGTAAAAAAAATAGAAAATATTGATCTGGGAGCGATGAAAGTTGAGGCTATAAGCCTGAAGAAAAGCACGCTTACGCCCAGGGGTCCTGTGTACGAGACATTAAGGGAAATAAAACTGAAAAGTTGAACGATATCTTAGATATCTTATTCGATATCGCTCAGATCAGGTTTTTTCTTTGGACGTTCTTCTTTTGAAGATGCCATCACATCGTCGATGCGCAGTATCATGGAGGCGGCTTCAATCGCGGACGCTATAGCCTGCGTTTTAACCCTGAGAGGTTCAATGACGCCATTTTCTAACATGTCCACTGGTTTGCCTTCATATACATCAAGACCAATATTTCTGTTGCCCTCTTCATGCTTGTTTCGAAGTGCTGCAAGCATATCAATGGCATCAAGCCCGGCATTTTCTGCAAGGGTTTTGGGGATGATCTCCATTGCAATGGCGAATTTATTGACAGCCAGCTGTTCCCTGCCTTTCAGGCTGGAAGCGTATTTACGCAGGCGCATCGCAAGTTCGATCTCAACCGATCCGCCGCCCACAACCAGTTTTCCATCCTCGATCGCCACCCCGACCACGCGCAGTGCATCGTGCACAGCCCTGTCCAGGCTCGTAACAACGTGTTCTGTTCCGCCCCGCAGCAGTATCGAATATGTATCAGGATTCTTGCACCCTGATATGAAAATCATCTCACCATTCCCCACCATTTTCTCCTCAACGAGTTCTGCATGTCCGAGCGTTTCGGGTCTGACCTCATCCAGGCTCGTTATGATCTTCCCGCCTGTGGCTCTTGATAATTTCTCCAGGTCGTTCTTCTTGACTCTGTGTGTTACGAAAATTCCAGCCCTGGCGAGGAAGTAGCGCGCAAGATCGTCCACACCTTTCTGGCAGAACACAACGTTCGCTCCGCTCTTGATCACCTTATCTGCAGCTTCCCGGATCTGTCGTTCTTCCTGTTCCAGGAACATCCTGGTCTGCCCCGGCGCATCGATGGAGATCTCGGATTTTGTCTCTGCTTTCCTGACCTCGATCGGCGTGGCAAGGATCGCTATCTTTGCATTCTCTATGCGCGAGGGCATGCTCTGGTGCGTCCTGGTCTTATCCAGGATGAGCCCTTTCACGAGCTCGCTATCCTCAACACTTCCTTCCCCCCGCCTTTCGATAGAGATGTCCTTGATATTTACGGTCTTTTTGCCGTTCTCCTGCTTGGTTATTGATTTCACTGCCCTGACCACAAGGTCTGAGAGTTTTTCTTTTGAGAATTCTATCCCCTTTCCTGTTAGAGCAGTTTGCGCGATCTTGCGAAGATCTTCATCCCTTGCTTCTATGGCGATCTCAGATAAGATCTCTTTGGATCTATGTGCAGCAAGCAAATAACCGCTGATAATCGTAGTAGGATGGATGTGCAGCTCCATCAGTTCCTGTGCGCCTTTTAATAGTTCGCCTGTGAGCACCGCAGCCGTAGTAGTTCCATCCCCCACCTCTTCATCCTGGGTTTTTGCCACTGCTGCTACCATCTTTGCTGCAGGGTGCTTTATCGCCATCTCATCAAGTATCGTCGCGCCATCATTTGTGATTATCACAAGTCCGGCAGGATCTGTGAGCATCTTGTCCATGCCTCTTGGACCCAAAGTAGTCCTAACCGCTTCAGCCACAGCCCTGGCTGCCATGATATTTGATCTTTTTGCTTCTTCTCCACGTGTCCTTTCTGTTCCTTTTCTTAAGATTAAAACAGGCTGTCCGCCCATTTGAGCTACCATAAATTGACCTCCTGAACTATCAAATGTAACTGCGCTTTCTAATTTCTGTTATGGTTTTGTCGTTGTTTCATGTTTGTAGTTCGATAAAAAGATTGCGGTCAATTCCTGCGCCTTGAGAAAACAAGATATGCAATTGCCAGACCAGCTATCAGGACTATGATACGCAGATCAGGAGAAGTGGTTGCCCTGCTCAGTATGTTTGACCTGACATTGCTCACCGTGAAATTCACCGGATAATAGGCGCCCCATCTGTCGTACCGTTCCATCGCATGAACATAGATCACATGCTCGCCTGTGGAGAGTCCTGTTGTATTTATTTCTCCTGTTATTTCTTCTTTTTGTGTATCGAAACTTCCATCGGCAGGTCTGAGTGGAGTTCCATTACCGCTTGTTCCCGTATTATCTATATAATATTCCGCAGCTCTTATTTTCATTCCATAACCTGCATTTGCTGAAGCAGTGAGTCTGATGCTTTCTCCAGGTCCTGCCAGGGTCCTGGAAAGCACCGGGTCCTTTATCGCAGGTGACACATCAAACCTGATCAGATTATGGGAATCTGATATGTGGCACGCTTCGCATCTTGTTTCAGATGCATGAGGTTCATCGCTTATGTTTATCGCGCCGAAGAACGGAATCTCCTGATATACATGGCAGGATTTGCATGTTCTGGGCGCAATATAGGTGGGGGAATGCATCCTCGGCTCTTTTCCATCCTCATGGCATGCCCAGCATGCTCTGTCGATAGGATCCGATAATAGAGCAGTGCCAGGCGCACCGGTGTTCAGATTTGAATGTTTCCCCAGCCGGGATGAGATCGCGTTCAGGCTTGCTATCTTCAACTGTTTTGAGGTGTCATGGCATTTGACGCAGTCTGCCCAGCCCTTCTGATCTGTAAAGAGATTGGGAGAGTGGAGATTCTCTGGTATCCTTCCAACCATGAACGTATCAGTGACCCCAAACCAGCTCGCGTTGTAGCCGTAAATAGTGGTGTTCGTTGTTGTCTTCAATATTGCAGGTGAGATCGCAGTCACATCTTTCAGTATGATGAAATCCGGATTTCCCTGAGAAACAGCATCTATTTTTGCGGTGAAAACTGTCACGTTGGTCTCTGTGAACTCTTTATATCCGAGCCCTGGAGTGTATTCAAACGTTGAACCTTTCTTTACAAGCTCTTCCTTTACCGTTCTGTTGTTAATCATCAGAACCAGCCACGCCTCTTTGCTATCCGTGGTTATTTCCCTGAGCGTCAGAGAATATTTATCTGCAATGTTCCAGGTCTCCCCGGTCTTCAGATATTTTTGCAGGGATGAAGATGAAATGAATTTTCCAGCATTTCCAGGCTGGCTGAACACGTAATCTTCGTCATTAAAGTATATCCTGCTCCTGTTCTCTGCCCTGAAATCAACAAACACGCTGGTATAATACAATACATCGTAGGGTTCTTTTGATTCCTTATCAATGACCAGGTACCTCTGTTTTTCAGACGAGTACCTGTACAGGTGGCATGCATAACATGCGGAATTGTTCCTGCTTTCCCTTTCTGTGTGGAGTTTTCTTGACCTGAACCCCTCTATCTCGATGAAGCCTCCTTTTGTACCTGTGAAAATAGAGGTCATGTTCAGGACGACGACAGGGGTTTTCAATGTCGAATTATCGATTGTCACATCTTTTTCATATTTATATTGAGAACCGATGCTCAGCAAGAACTCATCCACCACATCACCTCCTTTCTGGAGCTGAACAAGGGCATCTCCTCTTTTATCAGATATCTCCAGCACTCTCAATGAATATCCTTCGCCAAGATAGAGCCTCTCTCCTTCTGAAACCGTGAATCTATTCTTTTCTCTGTCCAGTTCGATCAGGGATGTTCTGTTCTTATTTATCAGAATCGCATTTCCCCAGTCTTCACTGTTGTCCTTATCAAGATGACAATACCTGCAGTTGAAAGAGTCTATCAGATCATTTTTCGAGCCGTAATGCGACACAAGTGCAGGGGCTGAGCTGGAATCTTTTCTCACCAGACTGTTGATGTGGCACGCCTGGCATGGTACTGATGCGGTTACATTGTAGCTTGTGACGTTCCCGGGGTTATCGGTCTGACTTGCATTCATGAAATGCGAATAGACCATGGGTTCGCTGTATCGGGACTGTGCAAGAGCATGGCACTCATCGCTGCTGCATTTGAGCGGTGTTCTGTATCTCTGCGGATGTCCAGCAGGTTCACCCCCATCCCCATGGCATGCCCAGCAGGCTTTATTGATCTGATCAAGCGTCTGGGAAGTGGAAGCGTTTCTGTTCAGGTTCTTATGGACTCCCTGCTTCATGGCAGATGCATCTATCCTTTTATTCTCAGGCGCCCCGGTTCCACTTATGTTATGGCAGCTCGTGCAATCTGGTCCGCCTCCACCTTCGCTGACACTGTGTGAGAAATTGAGAGTGGTCACATTGTATCCGGCGAGAGCAGCTCCATGACAGTTCCTGCAGTGGCCGTCCCTGTAATTCTCAATTCCACTGTGGTTATAGAACCGGGTTCCATCGCTTGCAAAGTTGGGTACTTTGCCGCTTCTGTTCATGATCTCAGGCGGCTCGGGATCGAGGCGATCACCTCTGTAATTCAAAGAATTATCGTTGTAATGGCAGTTTCCGCACCATGTTGAGTTTGCAAGGTCAGGGTTATTGAAGGTGTTCGTGCCTTTTATGTCTGATACGTTGCCGAGCAGTTCGATATTCTCCTTATGGATCTCGTTCTGATGGCAGTAATAGCATGCAGTTATCACAGTGGTATTATCCCAGTAGGTGCCCCATTTCCTTCCAGATGACGGGTCTGTGGAATGGTTGAGCCGCGGGACCACCGGAGCGGTTGAGAATCCATTGACACCACTGCCCTGATGGCAATTTGTGCAATTTGCCGATCCGCTCTTTGCCATGCCATAGGCTGCTGTGCTCTGTATGTATTTTATGGGATGAATTGTATCCATGCTCGATGTGTTGATATGACATCTGCCGCAGTCAACAGTGCCGTTGTGTTTCTGTCTGGAGTGGCAGTTCTGGCAGAAAACAGAGGAATTGTCTGAACTGAAAGCAGGTCTGGTCAGAGTACTGTTGTGCAAATAACCGCTGCTATGACAGGTTGAGTTTGTGCAGCCGGGTGTTGTAAGGTTACTGCTGTGGTTCTGGATCGAACTGCTGTAAGAGGCATTCACCATCCCTATTACAAATGCAGTGCTTGCGTTCTGATGGCAGTAGCTGCAGTTATCAGAATTACCTGAGTCCCATACTCTCAGGTCAGGTCTGGGTCTGCCGTAATGGTAGAAGCTCATGTTCCCGCCTGTGAGCCTGATTTCATCTCCCTGGAATGAACCATAATCCTGATCGTTGTTGGGCAGGATCATTTCGCTGACGTTCTCATGACACTTGATGCAGGAAGAGATATTGGAACTTGAGTTGCCGGCTTTTATTGTCACGCTACCATAGTAATGCTGGCTGACATTCAATCCGCCCCAGGCTGATGATTGTGAATAATACGATCCAGAAGACAGGTGGCATTCTGTGCAGATCTTGGGCGTCTTGTATTTATCAGGATGTCCTGAGGTTACGTTTCCATTCGTGGAATGGCATGCCCAACATGATCCAATGATACCTGCATAGCCCTGTAAAGTGGCGTTGTTGCTGTTCATCCCAGCATGCGCACTTTCGTTAGCAGCTGTAAAGTTGATGCCAGCAGGCGCATTCAGACCTGCTTCAAGATCATGGCATTCGATGCAGTTGGGATTTCCTGCTATACCTTGATCGAGGCTGTGGGTATAGTTCAGTGAAGTGGGTAAGTATGAGCCGTTCAGCGCATGGCATGATCTGCAGTTACTGTCCTTATATCCATTGATCAGGTAGCCGCTGTGGTTCACCCATCTGCTTTTACCTGTATTATCGAATGTGATCAGCGGGGGGAGAGGCGAAAACTGGGGCTCAGGTCCGCTTATTATCGTTATATAATTCGGATTTGAGACATTGAGATGGCAGTCCGCACACCATGTGGTCGTGTTGAGAGATCCGGTCCTTGTATTGTTCGGATCTGCAAGCAGGGAACTTATTTTTCCAAGCGCGTTGCTGCTGTGCTTCGTATCGCCATGGCAGTAAATACATGAATCCTTTTCAGATGTCCAGTACCGAATTGAGGTACTGTTCCAGAGAGAACCGTTTGCAGGATTGGATGAGTGCTTCAATGGATCTGGAATCAGGGGTGCCACTTTTGAGAATCCGGGTATGCCTGCCTGATGGCAATCAGGGCATGTAACTGCAGAGGATCTGTTCCCATATGTACCATCTGGTTGCAGATAGGTCATATTGTGCGGATCAGAACTGTGGCAGTCCTCGCACATCACCGTATCGTTATGCGGACGTTTATACGGTGCTGCTATCCCGTCTGAATTCGTATCATTGGGATAATCGGTGTCGTTATGGCATGAGATACATGCGACCGTGACCCCTGTGTAACCGGCCTGGGTTCCTATTGAGATCCACAGCATTATGACTGCAAATGCAGTTATGGATATTATTTTCAATATCTGCGAATACCTTATCCCACCGTGCTTGGCATTCTGCCTAATTGCATCTCTTCCAGTCCACATCAAGATCTATCCCTGTCTGCGAAACAGTCTCCTCTAATCCTTCAGTCAGTCCTTTTATCCTTCAGTCAAATTTATGATTATATTAAAGTGTCATTATTATGATCTATATGTATATGAGCATTCCCCCGCATGGCTCAACTTAAAAGATTCTACCATGAATTGCCGTACTTTTCGCGAAAAGAAAGTTCAGATATAGCCCTTCGTTCAGACTGCCTCTTCTTGTTCACAGGATGCCCGAGAGCGACCACAGCCATCAGTTCGTAAGAGCCAGGAGCTTCAAGAACTGAATTGACCATCTCTTTTTTCTTCAAGATCTCTCCAAGCCACACACCGCCTGTTCCAAGGGCATGGGCCGCAAGCAGCATGTTCTGAATGCATGCACCTATGGATTGAACATCCTTTGTATAATCATACATCTGATCTTTATCAAGAAAAACAATTATCAATACCTTTGCATTTTTTATGATCGAACCATAATGTGTGAGCCCTGAGAGCTTCTCCATTGTATCTTTGTTCCGCACTATGATGAAGCGCCATGCCTGGTTATTCAGTCCGGATGGTGCCCACCTTCCTGCCTCCAGGATCTTCTCGATCGCATTATCATCCACTTCTTCGGCCGTGAACTCACGAACACTGCGCCGTGATCTTATTGCTTCGATCACTTCCATGAAATCACACATACATCTGCGGATCCGGTGGTTGAGACTGCAGAATAGAGATGAGATTCTCAAGGGA
This sequence comes from Candidatus Methanoperedens sp., assembly GCA_027460465.1. Taxonomy (GTDB): domain Archaea; phylum Halobacteriota; class Methanosarcinia; order Methanosarcinales; family Methanoperedenaceae; genus Methanoperedens. Next base: position 13,110 of record JAPZAV010000149.1, read on the forward strand.
TAACGGGAATACGGCGATCATTTTTTCACCGCAAACCGGACATTCTTTTGATAATGTAAGAGGTGTTACATTGATGGTCTCATCATAAACGTATTCTGAAATAAAAGGGCTGATAATCGCTGCAGGCTGCCCCAGATCGAACCTGCCGCCAGCCAGGAAATCATAATATGTGACATTCTCTGAGTATCCGCATTTGCATTTGATCTCGAATTTGTTCTTCAGGAATTTATTATTTTTATTTTTTTTAGATAATGAAATGAGTATTTCCTTCATTGTCCTTTCCTCAGCACCTCATAAAGCATTAAGATCCCGATGATCAACAAAACAGCAGCCAGTATAGAAAAACCTGAGAGATTATAATATGTCACAATTCCGAAAACCAGCCCGAGCAGTCCAAGCCCGATCGAGAATCTGCTTATTTCGATCTTCCATGCCATCCGAAACAGGTTCAATAAAAGCAGGATTCCGCCGCTCCCTGCGTATATCAATACCCACATCCGCGTGCTGTCAATGTAATTTATACTCCCGAGCGTCCAGCTTCCGCCAAGTAGAATGAAGAACAGTGCCCAGGATAGTTTTATAAGTTTCCGATTCAGCATATTGCGGGCAAGCTGCGTCCGTTCGTCCATCACGATCTCTACTTTAGCCATCGACTTCAAGATATACTGCTTAGATTTTAAGTATATCTACAGGATAGTATTTCATCTCCGGGGTGCAAAGAGGAAAAAAATGTCTGATACAAGGAATCCTGAAAAACCTTTTGTGTTCATAAACGCTGCCATGAGCGCGGATGGCAAGATAGCCACGGTGGAGCGAAGACAGACCCGTATCTCAGGCAGGTCAGATTTCGACCGCGTGGACGAGCTCAGGGCAAATTCGGACGGGGTCATGGTAGGCATCGGTACCATGCTCTCAGACAACCCGAGCCTCACAGTGAAATCAAACGAGCGCAGGGAGAAAAGACGCTCAAGAGGATTGGAGGAGAACCCTGTCAGGATCGTGGTTGACAGCATGGCAAGAACCCCTGTTGATGCTGATATCTTCAGGAAGGGGGGAGGTAAAAGGATAATCGCTGTCTCGGAAAGCGCGCCGCAGGAAAAGGTGGATCGGCTTTCTGAGCAGGCAGAGATAATAATCGCAGGTGAAAAAAGCGTTGACCTGGGAAAACTCCTTGCTGAATTGAAAAACCGGGGCATCAATCGTCTGATGGTTGAAGGGGGCGCGACATTGAACTGGAAATTGATTTCAGGGGGATTTGTGGATGAGATGTACACATTTATCGGGAATATCATAATCGGGGGGACAAACGCGCCCACGCTCGTGGATGGAGAAGGCTGCACCGGTGAGTTCTGCACCACTCCATGTTTATAGACCAGGGTTTTCATCGGCTTTTTCGATTTGATGTCCTTCGTTTCGACGAAAAGAAGTTCATACTTGTTATATCCGGTCAATACCCCGGTTATTGTTTTGCCGCTCAGAGTTTCACAAACAACCACTTTATTAACAAAATCAGACAAATATTTATCTGATTTTTGTGGCTCTTCATCCTTGTTCTTTTGTTTCTCAGCCATATTCATGTCACCTATATTCAGCATGCTGACCTCGCGTTAAGTCCCTTGCTGAAGTCATAAGAATCCTGCAACCTAACGGTTTCTTAATTTATAAGGGGTTCGCTTATG
>JAPZAV010000150.1 GCA_027460465.1 Candidatus Methanoperedens sp.
CAAATATAATCAGACAAGGGAGGATAGCAATGGCTGGCGATAAATCAAAACTCAAAGCGCTGTCTGATATTGCCCTGTTAGATATCTCTCTTGAATTCGATGAAATACTGAAGAACATACTCAAAATAACATGTGAAGCGCTGAATGCACCCTCAGGAACCATGATGCTGATAAATGAAGATAGTGGGGAGCCCAGGATGGTGGCATCCCATGGATTACCTCAGGATTATCCAGAAAGTGTGCACGAAATAGCGGGATTTGAGGCTGTAAAGCGAAGCTCAGGTGCTTCAGGCAGGGTGCTAAAGACAGGTGAATACTACCTTGTCCCGAACATTTTAGAGGAACCCGGTGATAAGCCAAGGTATGATCTATCAAGAGAACCTGGATTCTCATCCCGGATATTCATGCCCATAAAAAAAGGACTGAAGGTAACAGGATTGCTGAATGTCAACCTGGAAGATCCACGCAAGTTTACTGAGGAAGAGATAGATTTCTTAACCATTGCCGCATCACAGGCTTCATTCGCAGTTCATAAAGCAAGAAATTACAGCAGGTTAGAAGATAAAAGGTTTGAAGCATCTGCTAAGGAATCCGAGACAATATACAGGGAACTGTTCGAGAATGCCGAAGACCCGATGTATACCCTTGATATAGAAGGTAATTTCCTGACAATAAACAATTCCGGGCTCAGGATACTTGGGTGCACAAAGGAAGAGGTCATCGGAACACACATATCAAAATGGCTGACCCCGGAAAGTCTTCTGAAAGCTCAGGAAGCTCTGAAAAGGCAGGTCTCAGGAGAATCCATCCAGCATCCAGTAATCCTTGAGGGGAGTACACGGGATTGCAAGGGATGTCACTGAAAAAAAAAGGATGGAGCAAAAGCTGAAAGAATACCATGAAAAACTGATGGAATCAGAGGCAAGGTACAGGGATCTTTTTAATAATGCCACAGATCCGATGTATACCCTGGATACCGAGGGGTGTTTCAGGGAAATAAACAATGCCGGGCTCAGGGTATTGGGAGGAACGCTGGAGGAGACTATTGGCTCTAACATATCAAAATGGCTCACCCCCGAGAGCCTGAGAATAGCGCAAGAAAGGCTTGGAAGACAATTCCGACATTTGCCCGTTCCCAAGACAATAGTCTATGAACTTATCTGCAAGAACGGGGAACATAGATGGGCAGAGATAAGTACCCGTGCAATCAAAAGCGGCGACAAGGTAATAGGAATCCAGGGTAATGCAAGAGATGTAACAGAGAAAAGAAGACTTGAATTGCAGCTCAAGGAATACCATGAAAAATTGCAGAAATCATATGAGGATCTTATCGAGGCTGACAGGATGAAAACAGAGTTCGTATCCAACATATCCCATGAGCTGCTTACGCCCATGACCTCAATAAAAGGGTTCACAGAATTGCTTTATGATGAGGGCAGGATGAATGATGAACAGAAAAAAAGCCTGGAGATCATTCTTCGCAATTCGGACAGGTTGATAAAACTGATCAAAGATCTGCTTGATGTCGCAGCCCTTGAAAAGAAGAAGTTTGGATTGAATTTCGAACCTGTCTCATTGAACGACATCATCTCAAAATCAGTCCAGTATGTGCAGCCTATGGCGATTGGGAAGCAAATCAATATGATCCAGAATGTTGCACCGCTTTCGAAGATCTGGGGGGATGAAGAGCGTCTGATCCAGGTAATGACAAACCTCATCACCAATGCAATAAAATTCACGCCTGAAAAAGGAACGATAACTGTATGCGCAGATGAAACCATAGAAGACATCAGAATAAGTGTGGCAGATACAGGGATCGGTATTCCGGCTGATAAACTTTGCTGCATATTTGATAGATTCTACCAGCTGGACGGTTCAAATAGCAGAAAGCATGGGGGAATAGGTCTTGGGCTCTCGATATGCAAGAGCATAGTTGAAAGCCACTATGGTTCTATCTGGGCAGAGAGCGAAGGCAAAGGCAGCACATTTCGCATAGTGCTTCCCAGGCTGGGGAAAGAGGTCTGAATGTTAGATCCCGACATCGCAGCAGGCAGATACGCTGCTTCTTTCTATAAGAGCTGGATAATGGCAAAAAGGAATTTCTTTACCATTTTTGAGGTCATATTCTGGCCATTTATCGGACTTATGTCCATCGGACTTATGGCATCCTTTTTTTCGATGAGACCTGAAGATATCTCTTTCATACTTATCGGGGCTATTGCTTTCAGCATCATCCAGGTATGCCAGATCGACATTGCATACGTTATGCTGTTCGATATGTGGAGCAAGAGCATAAAACATACATTCATAGCGCCTGTCAGGGGTCATCACCTGATAATCGGTTCCCTGCTTTTTGGCATATTGAGAAGCAGCGCTGTCTTTGTAATCCTGATGGTCCTCAGCTTCTATGCCTTTGGATTCAATTTCCTGGCAGGAGGCGTGATGCCTGTGCTTATTTTCTTATCCGGGCTTTTCCTGACATCAGCATCTATAGGGATCCTGGTGTGCATCTCGATCCTGATGTTCGGGCAGCGTGCCGAGGTGGCGGCATGGACTATCACAGGCATAATGATGTTCATCTGCGGCATATACTATCCTGTATCCGTACTTCCAGCCAGCGTCCAGATCATTGCGCGAGGGATCCCTCTCACGTATTTCCTTGAATATATGCGCTCGTTCTATGGATTCGGCGAGGTAAATGTGCTATATGGATTTGCTCTGGCGATATTCTATTTCATCATCGGGATTCTTGCGCTTGAGAGGGCGATAATCAGGGCAAGGCGTTCAGGCATACTGCTTCGACTTTCAGAATGATACTTTGTGAAACCGATTAGAAAAGTTATAATAATTTGAGGTTAATGAACAGGTATGTCAAATATAGTAATAATCGGGCTTGGAAGTGGAGGTTTTGCAGCATACCTAGCGATTCGGAAGACAGATCCTGAAGCTTCCATCATAATAATTGAGAAAAGGGCTTACGATATGTTCTCTCCGTGCGGCATGCCTTTTGCGATAGAAGGTGTCGTGAAGCTGGAGGATCTGAAGTTTGAAGTGCCAGGGGACAAGCACCTGACCAAACTGCTCCAGCATGAAGCACTGGCGATAAACAGTGCTGAGAAAAAAGTCCAGGTAAAGGATCTGAAAACCGGGGACAGCGTTTTTGTTCCATACGATTCGCTCATAATAGCCTGGGGTGCGAAGCCGTTTGTACCCGGGATAAAAGGAGCAAAAGAAAGTATAGGAGATGGTGTTTTTGTACTTCATGATATTGAGAGCGCGCAAAAAATCATAGAATTTGCGAAAAAAGCAAAAAGAGCTGTTGTCGTGGGTGCAGGACCGATTGGTCTTGAGATCGCTGTGGCATTGAAGGAAAAAGGTCTTGAGGTCGAGGTAGTGGAGATGCTCTCATATGCCTTTCCCAGGGCGCTTGACAGGGATATGGCAGGAATAATTGAAAAATCGCTTGAGGGTAGAGGAATAAAACTGCTGTTTGATAGAACGGTCAGGAGCATAAATGGTTCTCCTGTCAATTCTGTCTCTGTCGATGACGAAGAGATCAGAATAGATATGGTAGTCCTTGCATCGGGAGTGAAGGCAGATCTTGAAATGGCAGCGAGCGCAGGGATCGAGACCGGAAGGTGGGGTATAAGGACGAACTCCAGGATGGAGACCAGTATAAAAGGGATCTTTGCAGTCGGAGATGGCATTGAGACAGTAAGCCTTATTGACCACAGACCGACTGTGATGCAGCTCTCCTCAGCAGCCTACAGACAGGGGATGGTGGCAGGTACAAATGCAGCCGGTGGATATGATATGTATGAGGGTGCACTTGGCACCTTTGTCTCGCTTATTGGAGAACTTGAAATCGCAGCCACGGGTTTTAGCGACTCGTCAGCAAGATCAGCAGGATTCGAGACCATCACTGGCAAAGCACAGGGCAAGAACAAGCCTGCGTATTACCCCGGGGCAAAAGATATCACTGTCAAAATAATAGCAGATGCGAAGACAGGAAAAGTGCTCGGAGGTCAGGCAGTGGGCGAAGGGGCTGGCGCGCGCATCAACGTGATCGCCCTTGCGATAAAGAATGGTATAGATATCCATGCACTCGGCAGGACAGAGACTGCATACTGTCCGATGCTTGCTGAGAACTATGATGTGCTTAACAAGGCTTCAGATTTTGCAGTGAGGAAGCTGCAGAAAAAGAGATGAAAAGATAAGTCTATTCTTTTTTCTCCTCTTTTTCTTTCTTTGGGAATATCTCGCTCAGAGGCTTTTGCCCGTATTCCACAATAACGGCATTGATCTGGGCGGTATCTGATGAAATCTCTCTCCCTCTCATGGATTTCCTCTTCCTTACCCCCTCTGCCTTTGGATGATATCCCACACCGCCTGCCACAAAGATCTTCTTTCTTCCAGGCCCCGGGAGATCAGCCCTCATCGGGAAGCCATCCTTATCTGTTCCGCCTGTTAGCTTGAGCGAATAACCTGCAAGTCCAACCGCATCTCCACCTACAGTATCTCCAATACCCTTACCAATGAATTTATTGGCAGCTGGCCCCGAGGCTGTTATCTGGTACGCCTGCCCCGATTTGCTATCTGAAACCACAACTCTGAAATCTACCATTATTTAGCTCCTGAATTTGATAATCTTTATTTTCCTTATCAATCTTTTGATTTTTAACCTAACTTGCGGTGAATATACTTAAATTTAATGCAGAAGAATC
>JAPZAV010000151.1 GCA_027460465.1 Candidatus Methanoperedens sp.
TTTTGGTTTCGGAACACAAGACTCTATTCTTTGCCATTCAGCGTCTGATAGGTCTGTCTGATATGGTTTCCTTTTGATCTCTTCTCCCATGATCTAGATCAATATCCATTTAAGTATATCTAATTTTCAGACACGCTCTTAGATATTCTTAAATTCGCTGGAATCTGGAAAAAAATGTCCAGGAAGGAGTTAAATATTTTTTCAGAAATTTTGAAAGAACGTGAAAAATTCAGCACGCGAGGAAGCCAGAATTTAGCGAGAGAGAGGATTTTGGAGGGTTGAGCGATAATTATTGACCAAAACTCCGAATACTTTTTATTAGATTTGTGCCTGAATGGTTCAATGATTTGAAATATTATTTTGCATAACCATATTGATGGCTTCATACCAATCTATATAATCTCCAATTTTATCTTCAATAAGTTTCAACTCTTTTTTACTAAGTTTTCTTCCAAGTTCCTGCTCAGCAACATTTTGAGCATCTTCTATATTTATTGAATAGATTATTTTTGAGGTATTATTCATAGAAATCCAACTTCATTTAAATTTTGAGAAATACTCGTCTATCATAGGTCTTAATTCAATGCCCACTCTTTCAAAACAATTTAGTAATTCATTGTAACTACCATCACCTCCAAGGAAATCCCAAAACTCATCAGCAACTTTTAGTTCCGAATTCAAATCTAATAATCCTTTCATCGTCCACCTTTCATACGGTTTTGGCTCATAAGGATTATATGGAATCGCAATGCAAGTATTTATTTTAGCTTTAGGGTTTTGAGCAAAAATTACGGCAACCCATTCTAAAAGAGTCCGTTTGAATTCCTTAAAATTACCTATGTTCGGTTTAGCGGTCTTGATGTCAAAAAGATAAATAGAGTCATCTCGACTTATGACTGTAACATCTACTTTAGTCGGTTTTACAGTATTCATCTTGCCTTTTTGGCTAACTTCTCTAATCGCTTCAATTTCTTCTGCTTTGTTTGGTTCTTTTCGACCCGTTATTAAGTCGTTCATTATCGTTTGAATTACCTTATGAGCCTCCTCGCTTATTTGGGCACCAGCTATAGCCGATCTCTTAGCATCTTTAAATCTTAATTTAGCCAGAGCAACAGCCACAGGCTCAAAAATTGAGGTTCCAAAAGTAGTATTCAAAGATTGGATAAAAGAATACAAAGCCATTCTATCCTTACCCAATAAACGATAATGAAAGGGCATATTAATTGATTCAGGTTTATAATTAAGAAACTTATCTCTCAAACTGGTTCTAATTACATTCTCTATATACAAAATTTGGTTTTGTGTAAGTGTCATCTGTTCTAAATTGCTTTTAATTGAAAAATAATTTCTGAATAAGCTCCTTTATCTCGTTCAGTTCTATTTAATACGGGACGTTTGTATTGTTTAACAATTTGCATTCCTGAATTTTCTGCAATGATTGGATATAGACTATACTTATCATTTGCAACTAAAAATATGTCATAATCCTCTACTAAAAATCTTTTGCAACTTTTCAACACTTCTGAAATTCCCTCAATGTACGAATTTCTAGCTTCTTTGCCTTGTCCTTTGAGGAGATGGCCAATTTCTAGTTCATCATTTCTTTCAAAACCAAACAAATCGTAAGCGTAAGCATGTTGGTCATGATAATCAATCAAACCTACGTAAGGCGGACTTGAAAAGATTCCTTTAATTTTCTGATTTTTTACGATTTCAGAAAGAGCTGAATTTCTCTTTTCTAATTCTTCAAAAATATCAATCACCTTAGAGTCACCGGTTAAACAAATTTGATACGTTTCTGTTCGCAATTTATTAAACTGGCATAAACGATTAATCGTGTCTTTACTATAACGTTCCCACCAGCTCAAAATGGAAAATAAAGGCTTACAGATCTTACCATGTTTCGAGCAATAATAGGTAGTCGTCACAGGTTCTTTTAACGTAGCTAAATCTGCATGTGTTGTTGCGCGACAAGAACGTACCGTTCGGCTTAAAACAATGCTTAAAACTTTTTTTGTAGATGGATTTTTGATCTGTTTGATAAGGTTACAGACAAAATCAATTTCAGTTCGGACATGTTGTAAGTACCATTTATCCAAAAAAGTATTACATTTCTCCTGTTTTAGTTGGATATTGTATTCTTTGATTAAATTTGAGAATGCAGGTAAAAATTCTTTCTCTTTTTCTGCTCCGTATACGTCTTCATTAATTTCTTTTAATACTACTTTGTATTTGTAATCGGGCGAAGGAAAATATTTATTATTAAACTTTGCAAGTTCTTCAATAAGCTTATTTTCGAATTTAACAGTGTTTGAATCTGTAATAAATCGCTTTAAAGCCTTTGTAATTTTTCTTATTTCGTAATCTAAATCAACAAAATCATATTTGCCAACTTTCACATTGCTAATCAATGAATTAAAAGCTGAAACATCTATCCCGATTGAATGCATTCCCAGTTCGTTGGCTTGAACTAAAGTTGTTCCACTTCCGCAAAAAGGATCAAGTACAACATCGCTCTTTTTGAAGTAAACCTCTTTTTTAAAACCATCTGTATGATCGTCTAAAAAATATTCCACCAATTGCGGGATGAATTTACCTTTATATGGGTGTAACCTGTGCACGTGCTTAGTGGTATCCGTTTCTTTGAGGTTGTCGAAAGATAAAGCCCAATTTAAATCTTCTCCCAACTGCTCTTTCCATTCAATTTCTCTTTTGCCTAAATAAGATTGATAATATTTAATTAAGTCTCTTTTGGCAATTAATGTGTCACCATCGCTGCCATTTTTCTTAATTCTTCCATATTGAATAAGATAAGATATATTTGAAGTGGTGACATCTTTCTTTAAATAATTACTTGCCCATTCACTTGCTTGCTTTATAGTCAATAATTCCGGATTATTATCCATCTTAATTTTCATATCCATATTTATATATTACTCAAATTAGTATGTTGTATAACCTCAGTCTTTTCATAATAGACCATGTTTCTATATTATTTTATCTCCATTTCTCCCTAAACCAAAGCACCTCAGCCACACTTGCGCCATGCTCTCTTTTCGTAACCATTTCCTCTTCCTTCTTCAGCTCTGGATTCATCTCCAACCTCAATAATCCCAATACTAAACAATCGCCACCTGCCTTACTTTATTGACCTGAGCATCCAATTTCTGGATCATTTCCTGTATGATATCTACTGCATTTTCTTCAAAATAAACCTCATTGCATTGCGAACATATCCATGCCGGTACGTCGTCGATCAATAAATGATAGCCTGATCTATTAAGCGTATAGGTGGTTTTCCCCTTCTTCATTTCTCCACCACAAAAGTGACATTTCATTTATTTCCTCCGACATCTAAAATCTGCTTCCCATTTTTCTTCCTTTGGAATATAAGCTGTAATTATTGCCAGATAATCTTTTTTTGGTGCGCATACTACATGAATTGTTCTACCTAATTTTGTATCGCAACATATTAAATAACTTTTTCCTCTGGGGTCATCCAGATATTCTTCTATTACATCACCATCAAGTATGGTCTCAGTTACTTCATCTCTCATGATCATTCGTTCTGTAAGATTCATCTGACTCAAAGCATGAGATGTAAATAGCACCTTCTTATAATATGCATACTTTATTTCTTCATGTGGGTTCTCATGCATCTTCATCTTATCCGCCCACCTTCCTTAAGCAGCTTCAGCGCCTCCTCCACCCCTGCGCCGTGCTCCCCCGCCGTGACCATACCGGCCACCTTCTTCAATTCAGGATGCGCATTCCCCACAGCCACTCCAAGACCTGCGGTTTTCAGCATCTCGATATCGTTGGGCGAATCACCTAATGCCACAAAATCCCTGGCATCAAGCCCCATGAGTTCAGCGATCCTGCTGAGCCCTGTGCCTTTGTTGAACCTCTTGCTCTTGATGTGCACAGCAAAACCCGTATCAACGATATCGACTTCAGGATGATCACGAAGTATCTGCCTTGCCTTCGCAACATCAAAATTCCTTCTCAGTCCTATCTCTGTCTTCCTGTATTCCTGGTCAAGCCTCTCAAGTGCAAAATGCTCTTTCAGCAGCTCAAATGCTTCCTCGCACTCTTTCATGTGCGAGGTATCGGATTCCACGATCCCGCATTCTATCACGCCGCCGTTCTCTGCTATCACGATGCCTCCTGTCCCTACGAGTTTTGCCACCGCCCTTGCGAAACACAGGATGTTCCCGGTGGCTATGACAACAGGAACCTGAAGGCTCCGCAGCGCCTCCACAGCCCTGCAGTCAATGCTCCTGTCGCTGTAGGTGATTGTCCCATCCACATCTGCCACGATTGCATTGAATTCCATGATGATGTACTTCCTTTGAATTATTTTTTAATCCCTTAATTTTTCAGGAGCTCACCGCAAAGGACGCGAAGATCGCAAAGCATAGCCGCAATATTCTTTGCGGCATTTGCGCCCTGGTATGGAAAGGTTCATAATAAACAACGAACTCGTACGAACTGATACTAACTCGATCTATTCAGAGTTCGTACGAGTTCGTACCAGTTCGTTGTTATTGTTTATCTCGTTGCTCTTTTTCATTGTTATCTATGAACCTAGGATCATGGCTGACTCTGCGGTAAATTACTCAACCGGGTCACAGGACACTGGCAATAATTGATCAATTATTGAACACTTAATCCTTAAGTCCTTCCATTGTGACCGAGAATATAGCCTCGCCTTCAGGGAGATTGGGCGAGTCCACAAGACGCGCTATTCTCTTCTCACCTTTTGACTTTCTTAAGTACAGCCTGAACGTGGCAGTATGCCCCACGATGTGCCCACCTATTGGTTTTGTGGGGTCTCCGAAGAAGGCATCAGGCTTTGCCATCACCTGATTTGTCACAACTATCGCTGCGTTGTACAGGTTGGCGAACTTCATCAGATCATGCATGTGCTTGTTGATCTTCTGCTGCCTGTCCGCAAGAGTGCCGCGCCCCACATATTCAGCCCTGAAGTGTGCGGTAAGAGAATCAACGATCATAAGGCGCACAGGTCTATCCGTGTCCTTCAATTTGTTGGCAAGGTCGCTTGCGGTATCAACCAGTAATATCTGATGATTTGAATTGTACGCTTTTGCCACATGGATGTTCTTCAGGAATTCCTCAGGTTCGTATTCAGTCCCATTCCTTGCTGATAGTCCTTTTACCATCTGGGCGATTCTCTCAGGTCTGAAGGTATTCTCTGTATCTATGATTATCACCGAACTTCCAAGACCCCCTTTCTCTGGAGGAAGCTGCACATTCACAGCCATCTGATGCCCTACCTGCGTCTTTCCTGAACCGAACTCTCCATAGAACTCTGTGATCGCCTGGGTCTCGACCCCGCCACCCAGAAGGTCATTTAGAGACTTTATTCCAAAGCTGAGCTTGCCCACAAGTTTCCTTCGCTCAAGCACCTGATCCCCTGTCTCAAATCCACCTACATCCGCAGCCTGGCGCGCCGCGTTGATGATCTTCTGTGCTGTTGACTCACCGATTTCTGCAATGCTGGCAAGCTCGGATGACGATGACACTGCGATGGCTTCGATCGAACCGTAACCTGCTTCTTTTAATTTCTCTGCTGTTGCTGGCCCTACTCCGGGCAGATCTTCTAAACTTTTTCTTTCGACCATATTCTCTCCAGTGCACGTTTGATTGTTAGCTGGTGCACAGTTGTTACATTACATCACGCATTACGATGCTTTAAAGATTATGAGAGCGGGGTGAAAGTAATTGACCGGTATAATTTCACCACCTTAAAGTCCTCTGCCAGGCATCCCTGAGCTCATCGATTCCCGTGCTCAGGATCACCTTCTCGCCATCCATGACAGTAAAATTCTGCTGTGATGTGACTGCGCCCGCGTCAGCATAAACATTGCCTTTCATGATCTTCTCGAACCTCTCCACCTTATCCTGCGCAACCGTTACCACGAACCTGCTCTGAGATTCTGAGAACAGTATGGTATCTGCGCGCTTTATGTTCTCCACAGGCACTTTTGTCAGTTCGATGCTCATCCCGAGATCACCTGAAAATGCGCTCTCAGCCAGCGCCACACCCAGACCCCCGTCCGAGCAGTCATGGCACGAAGCGATAGTGCCTTCGTTGATGGCATTTTCAAGAGCTGCATACAGTTTTTTTGCCGATGCAGCATCCACCTTTGGCACATCATTACCCACGAAACCGAGCGAAGCGAAATACTCAGAGCCTCCAAGTTCTTCTTTTGTCATTCCCAGGACATAGACCCTGTCATCAGGTCTTTTGACGTCCATCGTAACAGCCTTTCTTACATCCTCTATTTTGCCGATGGTAGAAAAAAGCACAGTTGGAGGTATGGAGATTTTCCTGCCTCCTATCAGATAATCATTCTTCATGCTGTCCTTGCCTGAGATGCACGGGACGCCGTAGGCTTTTGTGTAATCGTACAGTGCCATGTTCGCCCTCACAAGCTGGGCAAGCTTGAACTCTCCATCAGGATTTTTCTCTGATTTGACAGGGTCGCACCAGCAGAAATTATCAAGACCTGCGACATGGTCAGGAGAGCCGCCCACAGAGATATGATTGCGAAGCGCTTCGTCAACTGCGCAGGCAGTCATGTGATAAGTATCAATATCCCCGTATCTCGGACAGATCCCGTTCGCCACGACCACGCCTTCCATACTATCGAGCAGGGGTCGAAGCACAGCAGCATCGCTCGGTCCGCCGCATGTGAGAGGCTTTATCACAGAGCCTCCCTGCACTTCGTGATCATACTGCCGTATCACATATTCCTTTGAGCAGATGTTCAGACGCGAGAGCAGGTTTTTTAGCGCAAAGGTCAGATCAACGCTTCCCAGCACCGGTTCTTCCAACCTTTTCGTCTTCCACCTTGCATTGAGCTTCATCACAGGAAGACCATGGTGCAGGAAATCCATATCCAGATAAGCCGCGGTCTCATTGCCGTACATTGCATGGAATCTTCCACTGTCAGTGAAGTTCCCTATGGCCGTGGCTTCCACATCCCTGATCCCGGCAAGTTCCATGAATTCATCGATCTTCTCAGGCGCCACCGCCAGCGTCATCCTCTCCTGAGACTCGGATAGAAGGATCTCCCACGGGTCAAGACCTGTATACTTCAGCGGGCATTTTTCAAGATTGATGAGGCAGCCTCCAGAAAGCTGTGCCATTTCTCCAACAGATGAAGACAAACCCCCTGCGCCGTTGTCAGTGATTGCATTGTACAGTCCTCTGTCCCTTGCCTCAAGTAAAAAATCCAGCATCTTTTTCTGAGTTATCGGATCTCCGATCTGGACTGCTGTCACAGGGGAATTCTCATCAAGCTCAAGTGAGGAAAAAGTGGCGCCGTGTATCCCGTCCTTACCTATCCTTCCGCCTGCCATCACAATGAGATCGCCAGGGTGGATTTCTTTAACATGGGAAGGCTTTCCGTTTATCGAGGATGGCATTATCCCCCCCGTGCCGCAGTACACAAGGGGCTTGCCAAGGTATCTGTCGTCGAAAACGATGCAGCCGTTCACGGTCGGGATCCCGCTTTTATTTCCGCCGTGCTCCACCCCGCGCCTTACACCCTCAAAGATCCTCTTTGGATGAAAGAGGCGCGGAGGAAGTTCCTTATCATAGAACGGTGAAGCGAAGCAGAAAACATCCGTGTTGAAAATAAGCCTGGCTCCCATACCTGTTCCAAGAGGATCCCTGTTCACGCCAACGATACCCGTGATGGCGCCGCCATACGGATCGAGGGCTGATGGTGTATTATGCGTCTCCACTTTCATCACCAGGTTGTGTTCATTGTTGAACTTGATCACACCTGCATTATCTGTAAAAACAGATACAAGCCATGGTTTGTTGATCTCCTTTGTGGCTCTTTTGATAAATGTGTTGAAAAGCGAGTTGATGTTACCTGTTCCTTTCTCATCTGTATACGTTATATGGCTGTTGAATATCTTATGCTTGCAGTGTTCTGACCAGGTCTGGGCAAGCACTTCGATCTCAACATCAGTGGGCAGGGAAAGACCGACGTTTTCTCTCTCTTTTCTTATTCTGACAACATTGAAATATTTCCTGATCGCTTTTATCTCTTCAAGGCTCAGGGCAAGAAGCCTCTGCGTGCTCAGTTCTTTTAGCTCCCTGTCGCTGATGTCGAGGTCTATTGTCTGGACAGAAGGTCTATGTTTTCCTGTAACAACTGGCAGAGGAAGCTGTACCCCTTTTTCCTTATCCCATTCTCTGATACCTTTTATTTCCCATCGTTCAATGAGGCTGTTGGCAAGAAGACCGCCGGCAATTCTTTCTGCATCTTCTCCAGTGATGTCCCCTTTGATGAGGTATTGTTTTGAGAAAAATACTCCCTTCAATGTGGTTGTCAATACATCTTCAGATGCTTTTCTTGCAGTCGCACCCACATTGTCTCTCACTCCTGGTCTGAAACCCACCTCGATCAGATATGAAAAATCCTCTGCAGCAGGCTTTTCAGAAAAGAACTGTATTACAGGATCTGCAAAAACTTTTTCTCCGAGCAGCTTTAGCTGTTCAGTGGAAAGATCAGGATCAAATGTATATACATCTATGGTCCTGATAGATTCCACTTTAATCTGCAGGTCCTCCTGTATCCTTTTCTTAAGGCTCTCTCCAAGGGCATCCCTTGTTCCTTTCTTAAAACAGACCTCTATTCTGGAGACCATGATCTTTCATCTGGTCTTAATACGACAGATGATATAAAAAATATGCGATTCAGGGATTGGAATTGCGAAGATAAAGTATTTCAGTCATGTGAGCTTAATTATGGCAGATGAACAAGCAGGCCGTAGTAAATATTCTGAGAAAGATCTTTACGTTCTATGGTTATGAGGTGAATTCTTCAGACATCAGCGACCTGCTTGCAGAAAAGGATTCGGAACATCTTTTTATCAAATATGACCCTTTTGTGAATATCAACAGTATCAATCATTTTTCAAACAGTGTCCAGAAGTACGGGGGCAAATGCATACTGATCTCAGATTCTTTTGACGATAAGACCAGGGCTTTTGCCCTTGATGAGGGTTTAACACTATGGGATAAGAGTGAACTTGAATCCAGGATAGGGAGGGCTGTCCTTGCAGGTGCTCTGGAATTGAAAGGAGAAAATATACAGATTAAAAATGAGATCGAACAGCAGCTTCCACTTCAACCATCCCTTGAACAGCCAAAAAAGGAATATGAAAAAACGGTCAGGATTTTCCTGCGCTCTGTTGCAGTACGCATTGGAAAAACTGATGCACTGTCCATAGGAGAGGGAAAAGTCGGCAAAGCGAGGCACCAGATATTGAGATTTATACCTGTCTGGTATTATAAATATTCTTTCGATGCAAAAAAGAAGTTCAAGTCGCGGGTGGTGGATCTTAATGGCAGCGGAGAAGGTTATATCAATGCGCTCAGTGGTGAAAACTCATTTGAAAAATGCAAGGATATTCTGGATAATACCTTTGTGCCGACCCAGAACTACGAGATCAAGCAGCCCAGGATCGAGAAAAAAGAGGCTTTGATCAAAGTTGCGAATGCTATTATAAAAGAACATACGAAAGAAGTAAGGCTGAACGAGATGATCGGTGATACCATCGTGTTCGAACAGAAGGTATTCGCGCCCGAACCCCAGGATCTGAACATAGAAATAGAACTGATCCATATACCAGTATGGGAGATAAAAGGTAAGACCGAGACCGTATATGTCAACGGGTATAACGGGCAGATCATGCTCATAAATGTCTACAATGATGCTGAATTTGTTTGACATGTTTTGGGTAATCTTTTAATCTTTTGTCAGCATTAAAGATGAGCTGGTGATAATATTACGGAATATTCATTGAAACGAGGTTCTTCCCCTGATATATCGAGGATCAGGGGTGTACTTGAGAGTAATTTTCCAGTTGAAATAAAAGAAGAAAACGGCAGGCACCTGTTGAGCTACGGGGCATTCAAAAAGCTCAGTGTCTGGCTTGAGGGCAAGAAGTTATGCGTGGATACGGAATCCAGCAAAGATGTAAAGGACGAGGAGATCCTTGACACGAACAGGCGCTACAGGGTCTTTCTTGAAGAGGCGACAGGCTACACTGCAAAGGAACGCCTGGCAAAAGCAAAGAAACAAGTGCAGGGAGATTGAATTTGTGGGATGTGCTAAAGAGGCATGATATCCCTGCATGTCTTCGCGTCTGCGCAGGTACTGACGGCTCGGTAACACTGCTTCTTGAGCTTCTCACAGGAAAATCAGTAGAGGTCAAGACATTAGAACAGAAAGTCATAAGAGCCACACCCAAAATCGCAGATCTTCTTGAAATAGAGGCAGGGGATGAGGTCAACGATCGGCTCGTCAGTCTCAGCTCAGGGAATACGGTGTATGCGATGGCAAGGTCGCTCGCGCCCATCAAACGAATGCCAGAGGCTGTAAGGAGCGATCTCATGCGCGCTGATATACCGATTGGCAGGATCCTGCGTGATCACAGGCTTGAGACAAGACGTGATATACTGAAAATGGGAATCATAAGCTCAGGGTTCTTCGGAGATATCCCTGTTCTTTCACGAGAATACAGGATCATCTACAGAGGCAGCACGCTGATGTGGATCAATGAGTGCTATCCTGTGGATGAGAGATGGAGGATGTGAGATCAACCAGTTCATTGAACAGTCCTCCTCACGTCTTTGTTTCTCATCTCAACATCTCTGCAAGCCCTTCCCTGATATCCTTGGGTACAACCGCAACCTTGTACATCCTTCCACCAATTCCAGCCTTTCCCACAAAGAGGAGGGCATGCAGCCTGAGAATTCCAATCGTGGATGCAGGCGGCTCGCTCTCCCACCAGTAGCTATCCTCTTCCTCGCCACCGAATTTCTTAGAAAGCTGGTTATAGCGAACCCAGCCGCCGTTCTTAAGTACCAGCTTCAGCGCATCACAAGCTTCATGCGGAAGCTTCCCAACAACCTCATCCAGCTGCGTGGTGAGCCTGCTGATTATCTTTTCTATTTTCTCCTTTTTTATTTCTTTAGTAGAAATATCTAGCGTTTTTGCCACGCCATTTATCCAGTATCCGTGATATAATCCATCATCCTGGCTGGAGATGGAATCCCCATAGCTTCTAAGATCCTGTCTGTTTCATCGTACTCTCGCATATTTATCACCGTCTTTTAGCAGTATCATAGCTTCTTTCCTCCATTGTCACTGTTCCCATCTTCTTTTTCAAATTTACCCCTCGCCTTGTAAACTCCAACCACAGATTCATTTTCCTCGAATGCGCATTATAAAGTCCTTTCACATAATTCTCCCACCCCTCTCTGCCCATCACTTTCCGAAGCAGGAATACGCAATCAGCAGCCTTCTCATAGGCATAATTTTTCTTTTCCTCTATCAACGATTCAGCAAACATCTTTAACTCTTTCTCTACATCTTCCTTATAATCTTCTTTCAAATAATCAAGCACTCTTATCTTTGCATCCGCCTCAAAGTCATAACCCCTCTTTTTACCTATCAACTTCCGCATAAGTTCTTTATCACCCAGTTTAATCCCTGCATCCACGCACAGACCATAATACCTTAACGAATAGCAAATCTCAAAAAGTGAGCGCAAAACCTCTCCCAGCTCATCCTTCTTTTCAGTTCTATTTATAGAATCAAAAATATCCCTGAAAAGATACAGGTCATGTTTCAACCGTCCTCTTTTTGTTTCATCGTTTACCACTTCCCTAAATAAGCCCACCGCTTCATCATGCGCTCCTGTTTCATGATAATACCGTATCAAACTTGAATAGAATCCATTCCTCAGGGCAAACTCTATCGACTTATCCTTATCAATCCTCAAATATAATCTAAACCTGCTTTCCTCCTGCAAGGTGCCGCCAGCCTCAATTAGCCTCCTCGCTTTTTCTATCAGCCTGCTGTTAATCAGAAACTCCACATAAGAGCGCTCATCCAGAAATTCATGGATATATTCCTCAAAATCCGCTAACTTAGTGGCGCTCTCTACGGCAGCTATTCTATTGAAAAATGGACTGAGCATTTCATAATTATCCTCCCTCCGCAGCGTTTTTAACCTCTCGAAATCTCCATCCACCAGTTCCTTCTTCACGAATGCATCGCATAAGTTCTCAAAAATCGGATCTCCAAAATAACTATCTGAATAATCATCGTAAAAATACCCGTATTCTTCGCAATTATTCACAAGAAATTCCAGAATATAGAAAATTTGCTCTCTGGTAAGCACATCCTCGTTAACTTTTATGAACTTCGCAAAATCATCCACAAATCCCGCATCTGCATAGGTGTATTCTATGCGCTTCAGCCTTGATTTTATTTCCTTATTCAGTGCCGCAATCATCGCATCACTTGCTTTTTTCTCACCTGCAGAAGCGCCAAGATACAGAAGGTTTGATGGATTCATACTTACCAAACGCTCTATGACTCCCTTTAATTCTTCTTGATCCATGTCTTCCATTTCCTTCATGATCTCGTCCCCATCCATGTATTCTCCATGGGAGTATTGCAGCAACATCGCTACGCCGTGTTTGCAGTTTGCTCCATAAGGACATGAACATCTGCTACCAAGATCGGAAAGATCCACTTCCGTCCTGTATTTCTCGGTACCGACCACCTCTCCGATCAGCTTGCCTTTGAACTTTATGACACTTGCAACTCTCCCTTCCTTGAAATACTCCACCCCTCGCTCAAAAATAGCTTCACTATACATCCGTTTTATCTCATCTTCTCTCATCTTTATTCTCCTCCAATATTGGAGTTCTGAACACTTTTATCCCCCACATCAATCATCTTCCCTACCTGCCCTGTTACATAATGCCCTGCAATCACCAGCAGATTCATCTCTTCTTCATTCCCAATACTTCCATTAGCTCATTTGTCTTCCAAACCTTTACTGCATCCTGTTTCTCGAAATGAGCATCCTCTGTCCAGATACCATCATTAGGACTGCAAATTGAAATAGCCAGAAATACGGCATCATCTGGATCGATATCCTTCATTATTTCCCTTGCACGCTTATAACAGGGCTTGATTTCTTCTAATGGAACAATGATAATATTCTCGAATACGGATTGAAACAGTATATCAAATTCATCTTCAGGTAACTTGCTTTTCTTAAGAAGTTCATCTTTATGATTTGAAAGTTCAATCAAAATATAGTCCGGGGATATGAATTCCAGCGATGGATTAAACAAAATTTTTCTTACAACTGAATCTTTTATAAGAGCTGCAAATAATCTATTTGCATCCAGCACCAGCCTCATTATGAGACCTCTTTTTCATAACGCTCTCTCAGTGACCTTTTAATTGTTTTATCCATTTCCATGGCGTCATTTTCCGTGAATTTACTTTTTTCCAGGATCTTATCCAGCAACTTCAACTTCATGGCATATCCTAACATTGCCTTTGAAGCGATTTCATTCCATTTTATTTCATTGTGTGATTTTATTATATCATAGAGGTCATGCGGTATATCTAACGTCATTTTCGGCATTTTATCACCCAGATTGTATTCACATATTTATGCTTATATATTCTCTATCCTGTGTCGGAACAAACCTATCTCATCTTCTTTCATCCTTATTCTCCTGCGATATGCATTTGCACGATGCTGTCGTCGATAAATATCTTGATATCTATTCTCTTTTCAATCCCATCAAGGAGCCTTTGATAAAAACCTGTCAGTGCTTCTTCCTTCTCAGCCCATTCTTTCAGTATCAGCCGGGATTTACGCGCTCCTCCCACCACCTCTATGTAAGCGGCATAGCGCAGCCCTGTTACACCTTCAGCATAAAATCTTGCGAATCCTTCAAGAATTTCGCGCCTCCTGGAGCTGTAATCATAGTATTCTATTTCGCCATAACCTTCATCTTTTTTACTTTTTCAGCGATCATATCAAAAAACATCTTCTCTGTGTCAAGAGGACCCGGATGCGCTTCAGGATGATACTGCACTGATATTATGTCCAGACCTCTGTGCTCAAGTCCTTCGACAGTGCCGTCATTTGCGTTCTTCTGCGTGATGGATACCTCTTTCTTATCAATGCTTTCCTCATCCACAGCATAACCATGGTTCTGCGATGTGATATGCACAATTTTTCTTTTGAGATCTTTCACAGGCTGGTTTGCTCCTCTGTGCCCGAATTTCATCTTATAGGTCTTTGCCCCCAGAG
>JAPZAV010000152.1 GCA_027460465.1 Candidatus Methanoperedens sp.
GAATTATAACCTATCTTCAGTGACTTTATCCCTGTGCGCTCTCTTTCTTTCTGCTGCATTTCCGCGATCCAGTCCCTGCCGTGGAGCGATAATTTCTTAAGTTCATCCAGTTTTTCATTGTATCCCTCTTTGATGATCCCTCCTTCCCTGACGCTCAAAGGCGGATCATCCACAATAGCCTTTTCCAGAAGCGCGGTGATATCTGTGAAATCCCCAGGCCTCTGGTTCATAAGGTGCTGTGATCTGATATCGCTCTCTTTCAGGGATTTTGCAATTTCCGGCACTGCTGCCAGGGATTGTTTCAGAGCCACAAGATCCCTGGCGTTCGAGTTGCCATAGACCATTCGGCCTGTGAGTCTTTCAATGTCCCTGACCTTTGAAAGCTGGGAACGCAGGTCATAGCGCAGAAGTGTCTTTTTTACGATCTCGTCCACTGCATCAAGCCTCTCTTTTATTTCACTGGCAGAGATCAGTGGCTTGAGCAGCATCTTTCGAAGCAGACGCTTTCCCATGGGCGTTCTTGTTGCATCAATGACCTTTAACAGCGATGTACTTTCACCTCTTATCCCCTGTACGATCTCAAGGTTCCTGAGCGTTATGGAATCAAGTACCATGAACTCGTTCTCAAAATATGTCCTTATGGACTGGATATGCCCCAGGTCTCTCATCTGCGTGGTTTTTGCGTAAAGAAGGGCAGCACCTGAGGAAGAGATCGCAAGAGGTAGAGCCTCGCATCCCATACCCTCCAGCGTCATGACGCTAAAATGCTTCAGCAGAGCTTCGCGAGCGTTCCTGCTTTCAAATGCCTCGCTTTCGAACTTGTTGAGCACTATGTTGAGGGCTTTCAGGCGCAGAGAGAGCTTTTTATTTTCAAATAGCACGGGCGGGAGTATGCATTCAGCCGGGCGCATCCGTGCAGCTTCACCGATCGTCCTGTCATAGTTCTGGTTATCCGTGAACTGGGTGGTCATGAACTCGCCTGTGCTCACGTCCAGGAATGATATCCCGAACTCGGTGCCTTCTCCGTTTATGGCCATGAGATAATTATTCGACTGATCCGTGATCAGGGACGAGTCCATTACAGTTCCAGGTGTTATCACCCTCACAACTCCGCGCTTTACCACCCCTTTTGCGTTCTTTGGATCCTCGAGCTGCTCGCAGATCGCGACTTTGTAGCCTTTCTTTATGAGGCGGGGAAGGTATGAGTCCACTGCATGGTACGGTATTCCTGCTAGGGGCATATCCTCTCCCTCCTTATCCCTGCCGCGCGAGGTGAGAGTGATCTCAAGCTCCTTTGCTATCACCTTTGCATCGTCTCCAAAGGATTCGTAGAAATCGCCCATCCTGAAGAAGATCAGAGCGTCCTTGTGCTTTTCCTTTGCCTCGTAATACTGGCGCATGGCAGGTGTCATCTTGTCCATTCAATCAGGATATTCGTTTATTCCTATTTTTGTTTTTTCATCCAGCGCACCACCTGGATCGAAAGCATCAGAAAGGCAAGCGTAATTATGATAAAATAGAATTTTATGGCCGGTCCTGAGGCTCCGAAGGGATTATCTGGATGTATGATCTTTCCCGTGTTCATGATCAGTGTCCATACAGATAACCCAAGCCCGATCACGAGAAAGGATATGATCCTTGGGTTTTTTGATGCTGTGGAAATAAAGTAGATGCCTGCTGAGAGCAGGGAAACGATGACAGCGGCGATCAACCTGGGCATGTCCAGGAACACCTCTCCCCAGGCAAGCAGCGAGATTATGCCGCCGATTATCGAAGCTGCGACCCAGAAGATAACTGCTGTTTTTTCGATCGCAAAGAGCAGAGTGAAACCTGAGACCTTCCTGAGAAGCGATATCAGACCCACAATGCCCCCCGCTGTGAACAGGGAGAGACCTGCTGTTATCAGAGCGCTGTGAAGAAATACCAGCTTCAAAAGCATGCCTGACTCTTTATCTTCCGGAGATAACAATATCAACAGGAGTCCTATGAAAAGGAATAATATGATACCTGCCGGTGATTTTTCTTTAGTCATATTTTTAACGTTTATTGAATAGTACGCGCAGTAATTTTCCCACAACAGATGCCTTTCCAGCCTCGTATCCAAAGGTGATGAGCGCTATTATCTTCAGGTTTTCAGGGATATGAAGAATGCTTCGAAGTGCTTTTTCCTCGAACGCCCCTATCCAGCATGAACCTATCCCCAGTGCTGTCGCCATCAGAGTCATGTTCGTCCCGGCGATCGCTGAGTCAAGGATATAGGTCTGGCTGCCTGCTTCCAGGATGTTTTCCATGCTTTCTTCCATGATTTTTCTCACTCCATTCGCAGCGCCTCCACAGGATCAAATCTTGCTGCCCTGTTTGCTGGATAGACGCCGGCTATGGTCGTGG
Source organism: Candidatus Methanoperedens sp. (assembly GCA_027460465.1). GTDB lineage: Archaea > Halobacteriota > Methanosarcinia > Methanosarcinales > Methanoperedenaceae > Methanoperedens. Next base: position 2,389 of record JAPZAV010000152.1, read on the forward strand.
TAATCACTCCAAAAGCCAGCCCTATCGCAAGGGATGACCAGGTCACTGCTATCGGGAAATTCCCAAGATTCGCTATCATGAGCGAGATCGCTGCACCTGTGGCTATGCCTATAAGGCCGCTCACGAATCCAAGAAGTCCGGATTCGAGCATGAAAAGCATCTGTATATCTTCCTTTGTCGCACCAACAGCCTTCATCACGCCTATTTCCTTTATGCGTTCTGTGACCGTGAGCATCATCACATTGACGATGCCTATGCCTCCAACGATGAGAGATATCGCACCTATGCCGCCGAGGGCGTATTTTATCATCGTGAGCACCTGACCTATCTGTTCAAGGATGGATTTCATCATGAAAACAGTGAATGCTTCATCTTTATGCAGTCTTTTAAGCGACTCCTCAACTTTTATTGAAGTCGTTTCGATCTGGTTCTGGTCTTCCACTGTTATGAGTATCTGGGAGTATGTGTAGTTCTTTGCACCGAGCAGGTCTTTCAGTGCCTGGTGCGTGGTGAAGATCTCCATGTTCGTATTGTCGCCAAAAGCAGTGATCTGGTCTTTTTCTTTGAACACCCCGACGATCGTGAAATCCCTGCTGATGTCATTATTCTTGTTTGTAATGCTCAGGCGCATGCCTGGATTCAATGGCATTTTGAACATCTTGTTTGCGATATCGCTTCCTATCACTATCGCGCTTCGATCAGAATCTATGAGAAATCGTCCTTTTTCGATCAAATCCGATAATTTGGGCTCTTTTTCGGCACTCACCGCTATTATCGAAGTCATACGCTCCTCGTTCCTGAACTTGATGGACATGCTGCTTCCCACTCTTGGAGATGCCAGCTTTACTCCCACTGTATTTTCAAGTTCGTGCACGTCCTTATCATCCAGCTCGGCCGGTTTCATATAAACGAATCTTCCTGCTTCAAAGCCCGAGCTTCCAGGGAACACGGTGATCACGTCCAGGTCCATCCCCTCAAAAGCTCTGCCCACACCCGCCTGGAGTCCTTCGCCAACCGAAAGCATCACCACGATAGCGATCACGCCTATTATTATACCCAGGCTTGACATCAGGGTCTTGAATTTGTTGCTGCTGAAGCTGAGCAAAACCTGCTCAAAAGCATCCATCAGCCTCATCCTTTTTTCGCTCTCCTTCGTCTCATAAACACAAAGAACCCTGCGATCAGAGCAAGTGCTGCTGCAAGAAGGGCGAATACAGGTATGATGGACGGTTTCGCGCTCTGAACCTGCTCCTTTGAACCATTGAGCGATACCGGTAATGCTTCAGATTCATGCCAGTTGTCTCCGTTCTTGAACCTTACCAGGAATTTGATGTTCTCCAGGGGTTTTCCCGTCCTGTAATCGAATTTTACTGTGAAGAGTTCATCAGGCTCCATCGTACCTATAAAATACTCTGCAGGTTCGAAGGTGACGTTGCCTGCTGGAAGGACAGATGCTGAGTACACGGTGTTCGGCCTGCTGTTTGCCACACTGAGCACGACCTTGCCCGGGTTTAACTCCGGGTTCTCTGAAAGCGAGGTTTTAACCGAGGATGAATCCACTTTTATCGGGATCCTGAGGTTCAGGCTGTAGAGCCTTGCGCTTCCTCTCAGGTTGAAGTCCAGAAAATACGTGCCGTCAGGAGTGTTCTCATGTACCTTTATGGTGAAAGGAAGCTCGATAGAGTCGCCCGGTCCTATGACACCTGCATTGTAGTACGGTTCGCTTGTCACCTCTATCACATCGTTCCCGAGCAGCTGCGCAGATTGTATCTGCGCATTCATGCTGTAATCCTTGCCATCCATCCGTATTGTGTATTCCGAGGCGCCGTTCTTGAAGACCAGCGTCACGGTTGCAGTATCACCAGGCATCAGGGTCTCGGGATGCACTGTGTATCTCTCAAGTTTGACCGTGCCTTTCGAGTCGACGACGTCGCTGCCCACTTCAATGTCAAATTCCTTTTTTGTAAAAATACCATCCACCCTGTAGCCAACTTCCAGTGTATTGGCACCAACAAGAGCGTTCTTATCCGCATGCACACTGAATCTTAAAACCAGTTCATCGTTCTTCCGTATAGTGCCTGGATATTTTACTGCGCTCTCACCCTGCTTGATCGAGAAAGGGAATTTCGGGACAAACTCGACTGAAACAGCGCTCACATCATTATCCCCCACGTTCTTTATCTGCACCCAAATGCTGAAATCCGAATCCGGACTCACAGGATAGGGATCGTATTTAACAAGGCTGATCTTCAGCGAGTTCTCAGCCAGTACTGCGCCGCCAGCACCTGCTGAAGACAGGATGATGAAGAGAGCAATCAAAAGCTTAGCTTTCCCTGACATATTTGATCATCTCCCCTATCGTGGGTTTTTTTCCATACATCAAAAGGCTCACCCTGAATATCTTTACAGATAATTCTATGATCAAGAGAGTCGAAAAGGTCAATATCAGCACGCTTATCATGAGTTCGTGGAACTGCACCTCCCCGATGGAGAGCAGCATTATCATTGTGATCGGAGATGTGAGGGGGAAATAGGCGAGCGCTGTTGTGAGGATCGCGTCCGGGTACATCAATATGAATTGAGAGAAGATCAATGGTATCGCCCCTATTATCGAAAATATCCCTGCCATCTGCTGCCCTTCCCTTGTCGTTGTCGAAACCGCTCCAACACCTGCCATCAGGCTTGCAAAGACCAGGAAGCCGAGTATGAAAAAACCCAGTGCGAACACCAGCAGCGCAAAAGAGACATGCATCCTTTCAACAAGTATGGAGAAAACCAGACGGTTCGAGAACAAAAGACCTGCACCTATCATCGACCATACGATTATCTGCGTCAGTCCCACTGCCCCCAGCCCGAATATCTTTCCTATCAGGAGCTCTCGATACGAGACAGAGGAAAGCAGGATCTCAATCACCCTGTTCTCTTTTTCCTCCACCACTCCCTGCAGCAGGAAATTCGATGAGGTAAAGATGGAGAGCATGAAAAACAGTGCAAATGCGATCGAAACCAGGAGTGCGGAAAATCCATCTTCGCCGGTCTCTCCTTTTTCATTCAATATGAAATATTCGCTGTGCATCGGGTCTTTTATCCTTTCAACAAGGTCTATTTTTTGCCCTTTGAGCAGGTTTTCAAGCATAAAGTCCCTGATCTTATCATCAACCGTTCCTGATAGCGTCCTGTTCGTCGAAAATATATTTATCTTTCCTGTGGATCTGTAATCAGGCGGTATGACAAAAAAATGGGTTATTTTGCCTTCGAGGAGCTCCTTTCTTGCTGTTTCTTCATCAGGGTATCCTGTGAAATTCAGAGGTTCGAACGACCCTGTCCTGTCCACATAGCCAATCCTGTATTCTTCATGGCTGATGCTGACGCTCATTAAAAGGATGGGAATACCCATTATCGCAAGCATGAAGATTGGAAGCCCGAACGTCACGAAAAGGAATTCTTTTCTTCGTACGTTGTATGAGAACTCATGCTTTGCAATGGTGATCCACTTTGTCATGATCCCTCCACCACCTGTATGAATATCTCGTTCAGGGAAGGCATTGAGATCTCGAATTTATTGACCCTGACCATGCTCACTATATTCTTTAAGACATTCTGGGCATCTGCACCTTCTTCAAGGATCAGTTCAGCATAGTTGCCTGAATAATTGATCTTCCTTACACCTGCAATATTCTCAAGCTGCCCCTCGAACTCCAGGAAAATGGTATTTTTCCCAAATCTCGATTTGATCTCTCCAACACTGCCGTAAAGTACTCCGCTTCCTTTGTGGATCATCAATATCCTGTCGCACATGCGCTCAACCTGATCCATCATGTGCGTGCTGATCAGAATGGTCTTCCCTTCCTTTCCAAGCTGGATTATCAAGTCCTTCACCAGCTTCATGTTCACAGGGTCAAGCCCTGAGAAGGGCTCATCAAGTATTATGAACCCGGGATCATGGCATATCGCGGCAATGATCTGTATTTTCTGCTGCATCCCCTTGCTCAGCTCAGAGATCTTCATATCCCTGTTCGAGAGCATGCCCATCTTATCAAGCAGTTCCAGAGTCCTCTCTTTGCTCTGTCTGTTCTTTAAAGCTCCAAGATACATGAGCGTATCCATGATAGTAAGCCTTCTGTACAGCCCTCGATCTTCAGGCAGATAGCCTATCATGTCTTTTATTTTATCCGCTGCGTCCAGTATTCTTATTTCGCCTGAATCAGGTCTCATTATATCAAGAAGCATTCTGATAATTGTGGTCTTTCCTGCTCCGTTCGGGCCTATCAGTCCAAAGACCTCGCCTGATGCGATATCAAAAGATATGTCCCTGACCACAGATTGTCCGTTGAATGATTTTGATACGTGTGAAACTTCAACCGTGTTTTCCATCATCGATCCTCCCGTCCTTTAGCCTGATGATCCTGTCGCAGTTCTGCGCAAGACCCAGGTCGTGGGTCACCATCAGGATCGTCCTTCCCTCGTTATGAAGCGTATTGAATATTTGCATTATCTCCTGCCCTGTCTTTGAGTCAAGATTGCCTGTGGGTTCATCCGCGAGCAGTATTTCAGGATCATTGATAAGTGCGCGTGCGATCGCGACCCTCTGGCGCTCTCCGCCTGAAAGCTCAGACGGTCTGTGATCAAATCTATCTTTCAGACCGAGCATTTCAAGAAGCATCATTGATCTCTTTATTCGCACTTCGCGAGGGATATCCTGATAAACCATGGGCAGCTCCACGTTTTTCAAAGCTGTCAAACGCGGTATCAGATTAAAGGTCTGGAATACGAAACCTATTCTCTTTCCCCTGATCCTGGCAAGTTCAGGTTCCGAAAGTGATGAGGTATCAACGCTGCTTATCATTATTTTTCCCGAGGTGGGACGGTCCAGGCAGCCGATGATGTTCAAAAGCGTGCTCTTCCCGCTTCCGGATGGTCCCATTATCGCAGCGAACTCACCTTCTTTTATCGAGAGGTTGATCTCGCTCAGCACAGGCACAGCAGTTTTGCCGAGCCTGTATGATTTTGATACGTTCTCAATATCCAGTATAGCTTTCATTAACTGCTGAATCTCCACATGCTCAACAAGGCTGGGATGAGGGCAAGCATAAGATTAAACGCAAGCGGGATTCCGACCGCAATGGCTGATTTTTTCACAGTGAGCTTATGTGAGCTCTGTACGCCGAAGACGAAGATGATCGCAGCCCATATCTGTGTCATGATCCCGGCAGCAGTTGATGCAATTATATATGGATTGCTGTATATTTCAGTTGCCATCGGGTTTGTGGCTGATATCGTAATGTTCATGGGTTCCATAACAGAAAATAATGCAATGCCAAGAACTCCTGAGAAGAGCAGTGGGATCGTGCTGTAGCCTGAGACTGTCATCATCTGAGGATAGAATTTGCCTTCTCCTCCGAATGCCATCGAGATCAAATGAATTATTCCTGTGCCGATCAGCCAGAAGATAAAAGGACCCAGGATAGCGGTAACTATCGAAAATATCGCCATTGATTCCTGGAATGCGGCCATGTTCTCAAAACCCTCCATGATATAGATGAACTTAGAGGATTGAATATACGTAGAAATTGCGCTCAGCACCGCATAGATCCCCACGATCACAACGCCCTCCTCGATCATGGGTACTTCTGCTATGCTTTTCATGGTGTTTCTCGGATCTGTGATCGTTCCGGTTATTCTTTCGACAAAATTCATCTCATCCCTCACTTAGCACCGCCGCTTTCTCTCCATACCTGCACGACTTTCCTTTCATCCGGGTCGATCAGGGCTGAAATCCCTTTCCATGTCACGCTCAACAAAGTCTTTGGAGCATAATAATTCACAGAGGTCTTTGGCAATATGCGTTTGACACTCGGAGCGCCTGCAGCAGCGATAGACGCGGCTACGTCCCTGTTTTCAAGCGCAATGCGGATGGCATCGTTCCTTGAAGATGAAGGTACTGCCTCGAGCAGATAGCCTGTCAGCAGGAGCGTATCCTTTTCATATACGAAGTCGTAGATGTCCGGGTATGCTGATTCCTTTGATATAGCTATCACCCTCAGGCTCTCAGCACTACCCTTGCTGCTGGCACTTATGTTCACTGTTTCGTATTCTGTTCCATATGGACTTATTTCTGTCCACAGCATTTCTTCGATCTTTGCGCCATCAGCCGGCATGTTCGACCAGTGCACCTCATGCACCCAGGATGGTCTTGTACCAGCGTTTATCTGGTTCATGCCTATGCCTGCGGCAAGTATCAGTATGAAAAATCCAATTATCAGTTTTTCATGCTTTCTCATGATTTCGATCTTTTTCTGAGATGGTGGAAAAAAAGGAGAGGGTTACTCTCCTCCAATCGTTATGGAATATTCGAATCCCTGTGTATTTCTGGGCAGGATCTTGAGCTTCCATTCGCCCACCGAGCCGTCGATCTTATACGTTTCCATGTACTGGACTCCTGTCTCCTGGTATATGCCGGTGCTGTCGATCTCCCACGGCGGTATCTCGCCTCCCATGTTGATATTCCCTTTCAGCACTTTCTTGACCAGGGTCAGATCTGCTTTTCCTCCTGGGCCTTCAAGTGATATTTCAAATGAGGGGTCTTTAGCCTTATTTCTCTGTCCCGTGGGATACGGGGAACCGTAGTAATTCGAACTGACATCTATGGTGAGAGGGGCTGATTCCTTCAGGCTGAAGCTCTTGACATACGCTTCTGCAGGCTGCTTCCATATATTGAAGTTAAGGCCAACGCGCCCTTCATATTCTCTGACCGAAGGATCGTCTATTCCAAGGTCTATGTATCCATTGTAGTATCCTCTGGCATCAGCCGGTACCCTGACCTGAACTTTCACTATCTCTGTGGCACCTGCAGGTATGCTCTGCGGCGCACTGATCGTGAAGGCATCATCTGTTAATACCATGCCCATCGGACCATACGGTCCATAGTACATGTCGCTTCCTAACTTTGGATCGATGCCAATCGCTTTATCTCCTATGTTCTTCATCTTTATCTCATAATCGTATGTGTTCCCTGCCTCGAGCTGATCGCCTATATAAGGGGTCATTATCGTGATCATGGGCTGTGTCCACACATCGATTGAAAGCTGGAGCGAATGAATATAGATGGGCATGGGGGATGGATAAGGTGTTGGCGCGATCTCATCTGTAAAAGCGATCTGCAGAGGATAAGATCCCGGAGATGCATCTTTTGGCACTGTTGCTTTTATCGTGAATTTCTGGCTTCCACCTGCAGGTATCTCTGCGTTTTCTGGCTTAACTTCTATCCATTCCCGGTCTGCTATTTGCTCTCCATATGGCATCACCAGGATATTTGGTCTGACTCCCACCGTCTTTTTCTCTTTGTTCTTGACCGTGACCGTCATTTCTTTGTTCTCGCCAGCCTTCAATCTCAGGTTCGAGTATCTGGGCGAGATATCGAGCTTTGTGAAGTTCTCTGCCTGCTCCATGCCAGGGACAGGGCTTATCACCTGCTCCCCCGGGACAGCAATGCTGCTTCCAACCCCGGTGGCTGCAAAAATGCTCATGGCAAGCATCGCAGCCAGAATGATCGCTATTCTATTTATTATCATATATCCTCCTCATTTTCTGAATCGTGTCTATTTATAGACAAGTCAGACACTATTTTGACGTGCTTCGTAATAAATCTTACTGACAGAGTGATTATTCTCAAGGATAATGACCTTTTCTATTTGATCTCAATACTTTTACCTACATTCCGACTAAATAGAACATCCCGGAAACCATAGCTCCCGAGGCTGTGGCGACAAGGTTGACTCCATTGTTTGAAAGGTAGCCTTTCTGCTGCAGCGTGGCTCCAAGTACGCTGTCTATATTGGTGCCGATGAACCCTCCGGCGATCACAGCGATCACAAGCCCGATGTCATTCTGTATCAGCAGGAAAGAGATCAATGCGATCACTCCTGCCCCGAAAAGAGCTGAAAATTCCCCCAGGATCGAAACCGCTCCATCGGTTCCTGGATGGACTTTTTTTAAAGTCGTGATCATTCTTGGCTCACCTCTGTAGGTTTGCCCTATCTCGCTTGCCAGGGTGTCACCTGCGGCTGTTGCGATCGAACCGAGATAGGCAAGCAATATAAACCTGTCGTTAGATGAGAATATTCCATATACCACTGCCAGAGAAAGAGCAGCCAGCGAATTGCTGAAAACATTCTTATATCCCCGGACCCCGCCTTTTGCCTCTGCTATCCCATGCGACAGTTTGTAGTCATATCTATAGCGTGTGAATAGCCCGCCCAGAAGGAAGAATGCGAGAAGAACAAAGAACCAGCTGATATCACTGGATATAATTATCACGACCCCGAGCAGTGTGGCGCTGAGCATGGCTGAAATATCTGCAATGCGCGCTTTGTAGGCAAGATATCCGAGAACAAATGACAAAATAAGCACCTGGATAAGGAACAGTGTATCCACCTTGTAGCTGAACGTGTAGAATAACCACATCGTCATCGCCGAGCCAAAAGGTATGATGATATTATCCTCTCTCACGGTTATTGATTCAAGCAGCGCACCCGAGATGGAACCGAGCACTGCAAGGAAAAATATCATGCCATACGGGATATAAACGGTGAAATCTGATATCCATGCTCCGACAAGGAGCGCGTACATGCTGCCGGAGATCAAAAAGACGATGCTTGATTTTGCTGAATATACCTTGATATCATTTTTATGATTCCCGTTTTTTACTTTCTCATGAATGTTTATGATATCTGCAATTCCATCACCGAATGTAGTAATCGCAAAAGCTCCACCCACTATGAATAATGGAAATTTGATGTCAAAAATCAAATGGATCAAAAAAAGTACTGCCATGGTGTAAAATAGATAGATCATTCCTGCCAGTTTCCCTGCCCTGATATCTGATTCCCTGGCAAGTATATTGAAAGCTCCTGAGCCGGGTTTGATCCCTGATAAAAAGATTGCACCGGCAAGGAAAGCTATAAAAAAAAAGGCAGGATGCAGAAGGGGAAAGAGGAAAGAAATCAAACCAAGAAAAATATAGATACTCTGCGTTTTAAATTCCTTTACCAGCTTCATCATATTCAAAATCCGTGCTTGTAAGCAAATACTTTATCCTTGCTCTCCTTTAGAAGATCATGGGTCTGATTTCTGGACTGTACGAATGGAAACTGAAAAATTCGATAAAAGACGGAGAAGTTCCGGAGCATATCGTTCTTGCGCTTTCAGAAACTGATCTGCTGGCTGATAATGATTTCAGCAAACTCAGGTCTTTTGTCTCATGGTGCAGGGAGTTTGACATAAACATGGTCACGATATACGTGAGCATAATCGATGTTGACGTCGAGCTCAGTAAAAAGATATGCGAGAAGCTGTCAGAAGAGATCCCGGCGGTATTTTACAAAATAATCAATAACATCAATGTCATTACACGATGGAATAATAAAATAAAGATGGCTGAGGGAGAGGGATTGAGGCTGGACATATCGCTCGGGTACAGTGGAAAGTATGAGCTGACGCGGGCAATAAAGGAGATCATGAAAAAGGTGGAGAACAAAGCTCTGAACCCGGAAGATATCAACGAAGATATCATCGAATCCCATCTATTGTTCAGGTTTGAACCTGACCTTGTAATTCGAGCGGGCGGGAAAAGATTGATGGATTTCCTGATATGGCAGGCAGTATACTCAGAGCTTTACTTCACTGATGTCAACTGGCTGGATTTCAGAAAAGTGGATTTTATGAGAGCTATCCGTGATTTCCAGAAGCGGCAGAGGAGATTCGGGAAGTGATTTGTTCCTGCATCAAAACATGGAAACCCTGGCTATCGCAGGTGCGTAAATGTTATACATAATGTTTTCCAACACTTACTTGAACAGAATGAATGAAGGTTTACCAAGATTGATGCTGGGTACCTCTCCCTTTATCGGAGCGGATCAGTTTAGACATAAGTCACAGGAATACAGAAGGTTATTTTTTGATAACCCGGAGAATATGACCCGGCTTTTTGTGAGGTCTGCTGAACTCGGTGTTGCGGCTGTTCAGCTTGTTGGCTATGAACCTCTGGTTGCGGCTCTAAAGAGAGCCGAAGAGGTTACCGGAGATTTCTTCGTTGCTGTCACGATCCCGAGAGGGGATTTTGCTTCAAATCTGGATCTTGTCTCATCGCTTGAGCCTGAGTTCGTTTCTGTGCATGCGGTATTCTGTGACAGGATTGATGATAATTTGAATGAGTGGATAGATATGATCAAAGATGCAGGAGCCAGGCCCGCAGCTTCCACCCATTCTCCGGGCACGACCATTCCGCTGCTTGATCACCTCGGTTTTGAGGCATATCTTGCGCCGGTGAATCCCATAGGTTATGGGATGCAGCCTGATGTTGAGAGCACATTGAGGGCAGTTGAGCATACAAAGAAGGCGGTTATCGCGATCAAGCCGCTTGCTGCAGGGAAACTTTCTCCAGAGAGGTCTGTGTTCGAATATATCTACAGGTATGCTGATTCCATCGCAGTTGGAATTACTTCTGAGGACGAGATGGCTGAAACCTATTCAGCAGCCCTCGTATGCTGATCTTTGAGAGCACCGATAAATATATCTGGCAAAGAGTGCTTAATCATGTGAGAATAGTGGGAAAAATTCTCGTTGTAGAATGGGGCAATAGTATGAGAAATAAAAAAGCTAATGAAAATAGTGGTTACTGCAGGGAATGCAGTGAGAATGGAAGCACTTCGATCAAGTTATGCAGAAGAGATTTTGTCAAGGCTGCAGGTGCCGGAGCCTTCTATCTGATTCTGCCCGATCTGTCAAAGATTCCTCATCTGGACGGAATAGAATTGAATAATCTGATATCAGATCAGGTACCGGACGAACCCCTGGTTGTCCTTGTAAAAGGCGATGAGCTGATCGGATTCAGAGGCATGGAGGAGTTTATCGTGAAAGACAGAGGATTGATCGAAAAACTTTCCAGAAGATCTGGCGACGAACCTGAATCCGATGATCCAGAATCGGGTTACGGCGGGGAAGACACGATAGTTGTTCTTCTAAAAAAAGATAAATCCATTAAATTCAGAGGTCTGGGGGAGTATGTTCTGGCGGACAATGATCTGGGTAGAAGACTTACCGGCAAATTCGGCGCAGGCGGGTGATAATAATGACATCACACAGAGAAGCACCCGCGATCTCAAAGGATCCTGTGGCAGATAATACTGATGTATATGCCTTTGTGAGCCCGGATCAGCCTGATACCGTCACTTTGATAACAAATTTCATTCCTCTGGAGGAGCCTGCTGGTGGTCCAAACTTTTTCCAATTCGGGGACGATGTACTCTATGAAATCAAGGTAGATAATGACGGTGACGGGATTGAA
>JAPZAV010000153.1 GCA_027460465.1 Candidatus Methanoperedens sp.
AGCCCGATAAGGAATAACAGGATAACGACCGGGGTGTTTGCAGCAAGAGTGAGTCTTGAAAATCTGTACAGAGATATTGAAAACATTGATATTGGAAAATCTGCTGAGATCTTCATCGTCAATAAAGACGGGAGCGTTATTTTTCACGAAAACAGATCCATTATCGGATCCATAAGAAACGATCTGGCTGTCAGCGAAGTAACCTATGAAAAGAATGATGTAAGAGATTACACAAATTATAGAGGTGAAAAGGTACTTGGTTCCTATTACTGGCTGCCACTTTATAGATGGGGGATCATAGTGGAGATCAAACAGGATGAGGCGTACTCCGGGGTTTTGTCCCTGGGAGAGCAGACCGTGGGTGTATCTTCCATAGCTGTTATCTGTGTGGTTATTCTGGCAATAATTCTATCAAAAAGAATAACAGCACCTATAAAATCTCTTGAAAACGGGGCGCTCGGCCTGGTTGAAGGGAACTTCAAACCGGTACAGGTCACTTCCAGTAACGAGATCGGAAGGCTGACAGATATATTCAACAATACAGCTAAAGAACTGTTGAATATAAGAAAAAAACTTGAAGCCAAGATCGAACTGGCAAATAAGGACCTTGAAGAGAAAAATAGAGAGCTCATAGCAGCGAACGAAGAATTAAAAAAACTCGATGAACTGAAATCTGAATTCCTCTCTCTTGTCTCGCACGAGCTCAAGACACCTCTTTCTTCCATGAGAATCTCTGCAGAATATCTTGAGTCTGAGGCAGATGCGGACCCTGCTATTCAAAAAGAGATGCTGGCGATAATTCTCAGGAACATTGACCGTCAGACTCGGCTGATAAACGATATCCTCGACCTCTCGAAAATCGAAGCAGGGAAAACGGAACTCAGATTAGAACACGTGGATATCGGTGAAATCGCGAACGTGAGCGTTGATAATATCAGACAGATTGCTCTGAAAAAAAATATAACTGTATCGGCAGATGTCCCGGAAGAACTATCTCCTGTACTTGCCGATAGGGAAAAGCTTATTATAGTGTTGAATAATCTGCTTGATAATGCTTTGAAGTTCACACCAGAAGGTGGAAGTATCAATATTTCTGCAAGAGAAATGGATAGCAGTGTCGAACTGAGTATCAAAGACACAGGTATCGGGATAGAGAAAGAAAAATTAGATAAGATATTCGATAAATTCTATCAGGTTGACAGCACATCCAGAAGAAAAATAGGTGGATGCGGACTCGGACTTTCAATTTCCAGCGGGATCATCAAGGCTCACGATAGTGCAATACATGTGAAGAGCGAGCCAGGAAAAGGCACCACGTTCAGTTTCAGTTTAAAAAAGGTTGAAAAATGAAAAAGAATGTCTATATAATAGCCGGATTGATCATATTCTCTTCAGTGTTTGCCCTGTATGAGATATACCAGGCTCAAAAATCAATATATGTTGTATCCATGACAGCCGATGAAATGGCGATCGGTCTCAAGAATGGCACGATTGCAGGTTTTATTTCTTGGGAACCATATCCTGCAAAAGCGGTGGCAGAGGGCTATGGAAAGTACCTTGCCAATTCAAAAGATCTCTGGGAAAACCACCCATCATGCGTCCTTGCGGTCTCAGATGATCTTCAGGATGAAGACATGATCACGGCTCTCACATGGGCTCATATAAAGGGCACGCGGTTTATCAATGATCCGTCAAACAGGGAAAAGGTATTGCAATATGGCATGGATTTCTCTGGTCTGGACAGGACAACGGTGGCGTCTGCGATAGATAACACAGTGTATATCGAGTATCCAGATATGACCCAGACGAAAATAGGTATCGAGATCATAAGCCAGGCCGGGGTTCTCAAGAAAACGATATCCTCGCTTGGATACAGTGATGTGGATGATTTTCTATCAAGTCTGTACAAAGATAAATATTACAAAGAAGTAAGACAGAAACTGATCGAGAACCCTGACTGGGCTCCTCCGGAAGTAAAAGGAAACCTCAGGTTTGGATATATTGAAGGCAATATACATTATCTTGCAATGTATATCGCACAGAAAGAAGGTTATTTCCAGAAGGTGGGTCTCATCCCCGGAAAAAATATCCAGTTCATAGGGTACAGGAGCGGGAGGGCAATAACAGACGCGTTCAAGCATCGCGAGCTTGATGCAGCCACACTCGGCTCCACCGTGCTTTTGAGGTACAGGATAAACGATAATGGGAGGTTCATCATAATCAATGGAGTGAATACAGGAGGTTCTTCATTGATAGTGAGAGCGGATTCTGATATTAAGTCCATTGATGACCTGAACGGTCGCAGGATCGCTACCCCTGGCTTTGGTACATGCCAGGACACGATCATGAGAAAAGTTTTTAAAGGATTTGAGATGAAACCCGTGTGATCTATGGATTGAGAACCTTCCTCAGATAATACCCTGTATAAGAACCCTCGATCTGCGCCACCTTCTCAGGTGTGCCCTCTGCAACTATCCTGCCTCCGTTATCTCCCCCCTCAGGTCCGAGGTCTATTACATGGTCTGCCACTTTTATCACATCAAGATTGTGCTCTATGACCACGACGCTGTTGCCTGCATCCACGAGCAGGGAGAGCATATCGAGCAGCTTCTGTATATCTGCAAAATGAAGACCTGTGGTCGGCTCATCAAGGATATAGAGCGTCCTGCCAGTGCTTCTCTTGCTCAGCTCAGTTGAGAGTTTAACCCTCTGCGCCTCTCCACCTGAAAGAGTGGTTGCGGGCTGTCCGAGCCTCAGATACCCGAGACCCACGTCAAAAAGCGTCTTGAGCGGGCGTTTTACAGCAGGTATGTTCTCAAAGAAAGAGAGCGCCTCCTCAACCGTCATATCGAGAACCGAAGCAATGTTCTTGCCTTTGTACGTGATCTCAAGCGTCTCGCTGTTAAAACGCCTGCCATGGCATACCTCGCACGGGACATAGACATCGGGAAGGAAATGCATCTCGATCGTGATTATTCCATCGCCCCTGCATGCTTCGCACCTTCCTCCTTTGACATTGAAGCTGAACCTTCCAGGCATGTAGCCTCTTGCTTTTGCAGAAGGAAGTTTTGCAAAAAGGTCTCTTATCGGGGTAAATACTCCTGTGTACGTGGCGGGGTTTGAGCGGGGTGTTCTCCCGATCGGGGACTGATCGATTATTATCGCTTTATCGATGCTTTCAAGCCCGATTATACCCCTGTGCATGCCGGGTCTCTCTTTTGCATGGTAGAACCTGCGGGCAAGTGCTTTATAGAGTATGTCATTCACAAGCGTGCTCTTTCCAGAGCCTGAAACGCCTGTGACGCAGGTCATCACCCCGAGAGGGATGCTGACATCGATCTGCTTCAGGTTATTCTCTCCCGCACCGATGACCGTGATCTTACCTCTGTGCTTTCTTCTCTTTCCAGGTACGGGTATGACTTTCTTATGGCTGAGATACTCCCCGGTCAGGCAGCCTTCACAATTGATAACATCCTCAAGGCTTCCACTTACCACTACTTCGCCGCCGTGAACGCCAGCGCCAGGGCCCATATCCACGATAAAATCCGCGCTCCGTATCATCTCTTCATCATGCTCCACCACTATCACCGTGTTCCCGAGATCGCGAAGCTGGGTGAGCATGCGAATAAGCCTTCCATTGTCCCGCTGGTGAAGCCCGATGCTGGGTTCATCCAGGATATAGAGCACACCTACAAGGCTTGAACCTATCTGGGTGGCAAGGCGGATCCTCTGGCTCTCTCCACCAGAAAGCGTGCCAGCAGCCCTGTCAAGCGTGAGATAATCAAGTCCCACATCAATCAGGAAACCAAGGCGGGCACGGAGTTCTTTCATAATCTGCTTTGATATTATCACCTCTTTCTCGCTGAATTTGATGCCCTCCAGAAACTCGATCGCCTTTTTCACAGACAGCCCAGTCACATGGATTATGGATCTGCCTGCGACCGTGACAGCCAGGCTTGAAGGTTTGAGGCGTTCACCATTGCACACTGTGCAGGGTTTGATGCTCATATACTGCTGTATCTTTTCCCTTACTTCTTCTGACTGGGACTCCCTGTACTTTCTTGCAAGATGGGGGATTATCCCCTCAAAGCTGCTCCTGTATTCCCACAGCCCTTCCCTTTCTCGCGGCACGTATCTGAAGTGGATCTGTTCTCTTCCTCCATGAAGTATCACGCGCACGTGTTCAGGTTTAAGCTCAGAGAAAGGGATGTCGAGCGAGAAGCCATAGTGGCTTGCCACCGACCTGAGCATCTGGCTGTAGTATCCATGTTCGTATCCCCAGGGCTCGATCGCACCCTCGGCTATTGATTTTGTCTTATCAGGGACGATCAGATCAGGGTCGAATTCCATCGTGCTCCCCAGCCCCTGGCATGCGGGACATGCTCCCCTTGGACTGTTGAACGAGAACATGTTGGGTTCAAGAGGCTCAAAACTGATCCCGCATTTCGTGCATGATGCATGCTCGCTGAACAGGAGTTCATCGCTGCCAGGGACTTCAATAACCACAATACCTTTCCCTTCTCTGAGCGCGGTGGCGATAGAGTCCGCAAGTCTTTCTTCTATCCCTGGTTTTATCACAAGCCTGTCAACCACAACATCAATGTCGTGCTTATGCTGTTTATTAAGAACGATCTCAAGAGAAAGCTCGTACATCTTCCCATCCACGCGCACCCGGCTGAACCCTGAACCTGCGAGATCTTCGAACATTGTCCTGTATTCACCCTTTCTCTGTCTTGCAAGAGGCGCGAGCACATGGATCTTCATGCCTTCAGGCAGTGATACGAGCTTCTGTACGATCTGCTCCACTGTCTGGGGAGCAATCTCGCTCCCGCAGTTCGGGCAGTGCTGTATTCCTATTCTGGCGTACAGCAGGCGAAGGTAGTCGTAGATCTCTGTGACCGTTCCTACAGTCGAGCGCGGGTTCTTGCCTGTGGATTTCTGCTCTATCGAGATTGCAGGAGAGAGACCCTCGATATACTCAACATCAGGTTTATCCATCTGGCCGAGGAACTGACGTGCATATGCTGATAGCGATTCGACGTACCTGCGCTGCCCTTCTGCATACAGGGTGTCGAACGCAAGCGAGGATTTTCCTGATCCAGAAAGCCCTGTTATCACGATCAGCCTGTTCCTTGGAAGTTCCAGGTCTATGTTCTTGAGGTTATGGACGCGGGCTCCTTTGATTACAATTTTATCACTTGACATGAAAAGGTATACAACGAGTACGATTTTTATGACATCTCACCGTGATAAATGTTATTGTCATTCCGCTTTCGATCGAGATAATTATTATGATGATTATTTATAAAAAGGTTGTAATAAATTATATATACCTGAACTGCCACTTTATTGATCAGGGATAGTAATGAAAATTCGTGAATTAATACAGGAATTCGTTCCCTGTGAGGTATGTGGAAACAAAGACATAAAGAATTTCTATTTCCACGTTTTAGTCCACCAGGGTTCGCAGCCATACATAAAATGCTGTGAGTGCGAAGAGGAGTATTATTCAACAAAAGCAAGGCAGGTCATTACCAGGGTTGAGGATGCCAGAAGAGCAAAAGTGCGGTCTCTTTCAACGATCAAGAATGCAGGCTTTGAAAAGCAGGAACTTGTGCACCCGCTTTTAAAAGCATTATCAGGCTTTTGATCTAATAATGGTTATCTGGTGATCCTGCAGCGATAACTTTGTTGCTGAATCAGCCCTGATGCTACATATCAAAATACTTTTTAACCATCATTATTAATTAAGATGGCATGAAGTTGTTCGGCGTACTTGGCGACCCTGTATCTCACAGCCTCTCGCCGGTCATGCACAACGCTGCGTTCAAAGCGCTTGGCATGGACTGCGCATACCATGCATTCAGGGTGAGGCCTGAGAATCTCAAAGATGCGATACATGGAGCGTACGCGCTGGGTTTTGGAGGACTGAACCTTACGATACCTCTGAAAGAGAAAGCACTTGAGATCGTAAAGCCTTCAGTAGCTGCGAAAGAGATAGGGGCTGTGAACACGGTTGATTTCAAAGACGGGATCGTTGGATATAACACGGATGGCATCGGGGCTAAAAAGGCACTTGCTGAGAGCGGGATCGAGATAGATGGGAAGAACGTGCTGCTTCTGGGGGCAGGCGGGGCAGCGCGAGCGCTTGCTTTCCAGCTTGCAAGGGACGGTGCGAGCGTGAATATAGCGAACAGGACAGTTGAGCGTGCGCAGGCTCTGGCCTCAGAGGTGAATAAAGTGGGAAGAGCAAAGGCTTTGGGTCTTGAGAATCTGAGATCCCTGATCAAGGAATGCGATATTCTTATTAATTCCACTGCTGTAGGGATGTTTCCTGAAGTTTCAGGTACGATCGTCAGCTCAGATATGATGCACAGCGACCTTGTGGTATTCGATATTGTATACAATCCTGTGGAGACAGGGCTTCTCAGGGAAGCCAGGAAAGCGGGTGCAAGAACAATAGATGGAGTCAAAATGCTCGTCCACCAGGGTGCAGAGGCATTCAGGATCTGGACAGGGAAGATCCCTCCTGTTGATGTGATGGAAAAGGCTGTCAGGGAGAAGCTGAAATGAAAATACTCATAATAGGAGGGACAGGAGAGACAGGGAGGTGGTTTACTAAATTCTACAAGAAGCACGGATTCAATGTTGTAATCTGGGGATTCAATCAAAGGAAGGACATTGCGCAGGAACTTGATGTGAGTTTTGCAGACGATCTTGATCGCGAGATAAAAACAAGCGACATAGTAATGATCTCTGTCCCTATCAATATCACTGAAAAAACAATAAAGGAGATTGCCCCGAAAATGCCAACCGGGAGTTTGCTCATGGACATCACGTCCGTAAAAACAGTTCCACTGGAAGCGATGGTAGGATATGCGCCGGAGGATGTCGAGATCCTGGGATCGCATCCAATGTTCGGGCCTGCAATACCTGATATAAGGGGTCAGACCGTGATATTCACCCCTGCTAAAGGAAGGTGCTCAAGATGGTTCCCGATCATTAGAAAACTGTATGAGGATAACGGTGCGCACATCGAGATAATGGATGCAGCACAGCACGACAGGATGATGGCGGTGGTGCAGGGGCTGACGCATTTTGCCTGCATTTCTATCGGCTCTGCTTTCAGAGAACTTGAGTTCGATGTCGCAAGTTCGCGCAGGTTCATGAGCCCGATGTACGAAATCATGCTTGATCTGGTTGGAAGGATTCTTGCCCAGAACCCGTATCTGTATGCCATGATCCAGATGAACCCTGAAGTATCGAACGTGCACAGGGCTTACATAGATCAGTGCAACCTCATGGCAGAGATCGTCAGGAACGGGGATATCGAGAGCTTCGTGACACTTATGAAAAAGGCTTCAGCCCATTTCGGGGATACAGAATCTGCGCTCAGGAGGTCTGAGAAGCTCATCAACTCAAAGATAGCCGAACATGAGGAACTCGTACGCTCTACAGGTCATGAGCGCGCGCTAAAGCATATCTACTCAGGAGTGATACATCTGGGGATAATAAAAAAAGTGACACCGAGGACCGTTATTCTGGAGCGGAACGGAAAAACGACAGAGCTTTTGATAGAGAACGTGAGGCTTCTGGATGGAAAAGAACTGAGATCATGGAAAGCTGCAAACCTGAAAAATATGATGCGAGATATTTCAGTTTTTGTCCCGCATGGCTCTGATCCTGAAGTAATAAAGAATGTGATAAACAGGTCAGATGGAATCATTTCAGCCGAGATCATTGATGTTTATAATAAGCAGGATAGAGTTAGCGTCACGTACAGGCTCATGATATTTGGAGACCATGATGCAGTGTCTGTCCAGAAAAAAACAGAAACTCTTTTTAAAGGAATTGGATGTACTATACGGTGATTCAAGGACGGAAAAGTGATAATATGATAGAGAAAACTGCAAAAAGACCGAACCTCAAAGACCTGAAGATCGGAGATGTGCTGCATGTTGGAACAGAGGATAAGGGTGAAATTTTCAATGTAACAAAACTTGGGGAGAACACTTTTATCCTTGACCAGGGAGGAGAGCTCAGAGAATACGGCAGGGCTGTGATGGCAAAGAACATCTATGGCTTTGCTGAGAAATATACGGCTGTCTACTGGGTAACGCATGAAGAATGACATGATGAATGCTCGTATTTGATTCAGTTAACCCTTTCTGGAAAAAGTAGAAATACCACGAAAGATAATTATAAATTGTGGGAGCATGTCAAAGCTCATTATCATCTACGGCACTGGTTCGCATAATACAGAGCGGATGGCAGTGGCGATCGAGGAAGGTGCGAGAGCCGAGGGCGTGGAGACCGTAATGAAAAACGTGAACGATGCAAATAAAGATGAACTTGCGCATGCTGACGCCATAGCGATCGGTTCGCCAAATTATAACAATGCAATGATGCCCACGGTCAGGAAGTTCCTGGACGACCTCAGGGATATTGATCTGTCTGGAAAAGTGGGTCTGGCATTTGGTTCCTATGGATGGGGCTTTGAAGCCACCCAGGGTATTAACAATATATTGAAATCATATGGTATAGAGATGATCCAGGATCTATGCATCAAAAGGATGCCTGGAGAAGAAGAGCTTGAGCTAAGCAGGAGGGTTGGCTCACTATTAGCATGTAAGATAAAAAATTGAGGAGGTGTTATGTGCAGCGTAGGAGATTCTTTCGGAGTAGAGCTTGAAGGCGGCATGGAAGTGCATAAATATGTATGCAATAACTGCGGCAAGGATTTCAAAGGCATTGGCAGCAATGTTGACTGTCCGAAATGCCGCTCTAAAGATGTGAAATGTATAGAATAAAAGACTGAAAAAGTCTGGATAGAATTTAATAGGATCAAGGATAAGTATAGTGCTGGAATCGGAAGTGATAGAATGGTTGTTAAACTAAAAGACGGTGTTTACTGGGTAGGAGCTATTGACTGGAACATAAAGAAATTTCACGGACATGAATATTCAACTCACAGGGGTACTACATATAATGCTTATCTGATCATTGATGAGAAAGTAGCACTTGTTGATACTGTATGGGGCCCTTTTTCCCATCAAATGATAGAGAACATTGAAGAGATAATAGATGTCAAGAAAATAGATTACATGATAGCGAACCATGCCGAGGTAGACCATTCAGGCGGGCTTCCTGAATTGATGAGATATATACCGAATGCAGAGGTCATTGTCTCTGAAAAAGGAAAGGAGAGCATCTTCAAACACTATCACAGGCAATGGAATTTCAGGACAGTGAAAACCGGAGATTCCATAAGCCTTGGTGAGAACAAACTTGTTTTTGTGACAGCGCCGATGCTTCACTGGCCTGACAGCATGTTCACATATCTCACAGGCAAGAACATACTTTTGCCAAATGACGCTTTTGGCATGCATTATGCTTCCTCAGGAAGGTTCAATGATGAAGTAGATGAGATAGAGGTGTATCAGGAAGCAATAAAATTCTATGCCAACATCCTCACTCCTTTCAGCGACCTTGTCATAAAAAAGATAGATGAGTTCAAGAAATTGAACATACCTGTGGACATCATAGCCCCGAGCCACGGGATCATCTGGAGAAAAGATCCAATGCAGATAGTTGAGAAATACTATGAGTGGGCACAGCAAAAGAACGACGGTTCCGTTGTGATAATCTATGATACGATGTGGAATGCCACAGAAAAAATGGCACAGGCGATAGCGCATGGACTGGAGAAGGAAGGTATGAGGCACAAACTCTTCAATATGGCTGTATGCGACAGGAACGATGTGCTGACAGAGATCTTCAAGGCAAAAGGAATACTCATTGGTTCACCCACCCTGAATAACGGTCTTCTTCCGACCATTAAACCCATACTTGAGGATCTGAAAGGTTTGAAGTTCAGGAACAAAGCAGGCGCTGCCTTCGGCTCCTACGGATGGAGCGGAGAGAACGTGAAGCTCATCGAGGAGAACTTCGAGAAAGCAAAGATCAAAAAACTGCAGGAAGGAATCAAGGTCAAATGGCAGCCCACAAAAGAAGAACTTGAGAAATGTGTGGAGTTCGGCAGGAATTTTGCAAAAGGTTTAAGAAGCTGTGAGTGAAAGCATAAGCCGGAGGAATTAAATGGCTATTGACCCGGTCTGCGGGATGACGGTTGATGAGAAGACTTCGCAGCTTAAGATGGAGTATAAAGGAACCACATATTATTTCTGCGCTCCAGGATGCAGGCAGGCATTTGAGAAGGAACCAGAGAAATACCTGAAAGGTGGCCCGAAAGGAATGCCTTCAAAGCCGCCCTGGTGGAAGTTCTGGTAGGTTTTCCCAACCTTAATTACTCTGCATGCCAATAAAATGACATAATGGACATCGAATCTGCATGCAGAGAACTGATAGAACAGCTCCTGCGAAAGGAGATAAAGACCGAGCAGGAGCTAAGCGCTGCAAAAAAGGCGGTCAGCATACGCTTCAGGCTTCCGTATCTGCTCAGCAACTCCCAGATACTTGCCGGTGCAAAGGAGGATGAAAGACAGGAATTAATCCAACTTCTTCAGCTTAAACCTGTAAGGACATTATCTGGCGTGGCAGTGATATCAGCGATGACATCACCTGCCCCATGCCCACACGGGCTGTGTGTGCCCTGTCCTGGAGGTCCAGGCTCTAAATTCCAGTCTCCGCAGAGCTATATGGGGGCTGAACCGGCAGCAAAGCGGGCTTTTGAGAATAATTTTGACCCTTATGATCAGGTCTTTTCACGCCTGAAGCAGCTTTCACAGATAGGGCATCCTGTTGAGAAAGCTGAACTCATTATAATGGGCGGGACTTATACATCGCGCACACTGTGCTACCAGGAGTGGTTTGTGAAGCGCTGTATCGAGGCGATGAACGATTTTCATGGCACGGAATGGAGGAAAGGGAGAACATGCTGCACAGTTGAAGAAGTTCAGTCTGCGAATGAACGTGCAGGGATCAGGAACGTGGGGATCACGATCGAGACAAGACCTGACTGGACGCAAAAGGAACATATCGATACCATTCTGGATCTTGGAGCTACGAAGGTCGAGATAGGGGTGCAGAGCATCTATGATTTCATTCTTGCAGGAATAGAGCGCGGACATACGGTGAAAGAAAGTGTGGATGCAAACTCCAGGCTCCGCGACAGCGGTCTCAAGGTTGGATTCCATATGATGCCCGGGCTTCCAGGCTCGAATCCTGATTCAGATTTTCGCATGTTCAGGACGTTATTTGAGGATGAGCGTTTTAAGCCCGATTATCTCAAGATATATCCCACGCTTGTGACTGAAGGCACAAGGCTGCACGGGATGTGGGAGCTGGGGAATTACGCGCCTCTTGAATTGGAGGAAGCGGTGGACCTGCTCGCAAATATCAAATCCATCCTGCCTAAATGGGTGCGCCTGCAGAGGATACAGCGCGACATACCTGCGTATCAGGTGCTTGCTGGAATAAAGAAAAGCAATATAAGGCAGCTTGCAAAGGAAAGGCTTGAGAAGATGGGAGGAAAATGCCGATGCATCAGGTGCCGCGAGGTGGGACATGCGGGGATCGAGCCTGAAAACATCGAGCTTTGCATGGAAAGATACAGGGCATGCGGAGGTCTTGAGCATTTCATTTCATTTGAGGATACCGGAAAGGATATCCTGATAGGATTCATAAGGCTGCGCTTCCCGGATTCTCCTCATCGGCAGGAGCTCGGGGATGCTGCGCTGGTGCGCGAACTGCATGTCTACGGCTCAATGGTGCCCCCGGGCAGGAGCGCAGGTAAGATGCAGTGGCAGCACAGAGGATACGGGGAAGAGCTTCTGTCCAGAGCAGAAGAAGCTGCAGCCAGCGCAGGATATGAGAAGATTGCGGTGATCAGCGGAACAGGGGTGAGGGATTATTACAGGAAGTTCGGGTACGAGCGCGATGGACCGTACATGATCAAAAACCTGGTGTGAATAAAGCTGATAGCAGGCATCGACACTCGGGATTTTGAATCGTTTATGATATAGGATCGACCACAAAAACATTTGCAGGACAGCGTCCAGAATTATCGAAAACTTTATGCTCAGATAAACCTATGATCAATAGGAGTGAAAGTTATGGGAGCATATGAAGATACGCTTGAAGAAATTATGAGAACATTTGGAGTGCTCCCAAGTTTCATGAAGGTTTTTACCACAGAAAAACTTGTTCGCGAATGGCCTTCATGGAAGAAAGATAACCTCGGTGAGATAGACTTGGAGAGGGCAGGATATTTTCTAAGTACTGATGAGATTCTGGAGGAAATTCTGAGCGAAACTAAAGATAGTGCTGTACAACGAATCATTTGACGAAAAGCCCGCACTTGCATGAACCTTTTTTTCGTATGTCAAGGGTTCTATGTATACAGGGGCATATCAAATCCTTATCTTTTTCAATGTCACCCGTTACCTGGCGGCAGCCACAGTACTGTGTTCCATACTCTCTTTTATTCTGGGCAAGACCCTTTATTGCAGAAACAACTATGTCGTAATCTGAATTTAATCTCAAACTGTTCTTTTCTGCATAATCTTTCGCCCATTCATATATCTGGCTCTCAATATCATCCATAACTACCAACCTTTATTTTCTATGTTTCTCCCGTTTACCTTCAACTATACACATACCATATATATGTGGATTTTGATTAACTCGTTATGAAGTATGGTAGATTCCAGAGTCCACATTCAGCAAGCGGTAGATATGCTGAAGAAGAAGCTTTCTGGGACTCTTAAGATGAAGAAAGGCAGACATCCGAAGATGGATTATTTTAAGTAATATGTGGACTTATTCTATCCGAAGTCCCGCAATTTAAATAATGGTAAATTGCTTTTGAAACAGCTTCTTTAATGGAGGATTCTCCTGATTTTGCCTTTAGTGCAATTATATCTTCATACGGTAATACTGATTGGACATGAACTATCTTTGTCATCATATAGTTTTTTCTCCTTCGCTTGTTTCTTGAAAGTATTAATTATATGATTCATTATAAAATAAATCTTTACATATATATGATGTTAATCATCTAAATGTATATTATTAATGTTTATAAATTGCAGTAGAAATAAAGGGGTTATTATTTCCCCAATTCCTTCAGCCGCTTTATCCTTTCATGCAATTCATCAACTGCTTTTTCATGCTGTTCCTCAAGCTGATTGATAATATCATTAAGGCTTATTTTGAGCGAGTATATCTGCGCAATCTTATTATTGCCAAAAAAAGTTTATATCATTGACATTACAAAAACTAAATTAAGAGATAGAGGAATATGGGCAGGTTGGGTTGGGGTGGTATTGGAAAAAAGAGATTTCCTGCCCATTACTTTTCATTCAACCATTCAAGCTATTTAAGAATTACGATTGCTGTGAACTTTTTCATTATTTATTATAATTTTTTTATGTTTTTACTATTCCATATTGAAATGTCGAACCACCCCGCCCCAACCCGCTTATTCCAAAACCACCAAATATTGTTCATGGTTATTAGGCTTAAATGATTTTTCCCAAACATTACCCTAAGACCAGAAATTAGAATTTGGGCATAATCTTGGAAAATTACTTTATACGCTCGATGACATTTTATTGTTTGAGGAATCGCATCAAACCTATCCTATCCAAGATCATTACCTCATTTTTGATTCCTCAATATCTGTTTCGAGGCATACCCCATGGATAATTCTTAGAGATATAAATTCTTTCCACTTCTGCATCTCGAATGAAATATATAGTGAAAAAAGAGTTATTTATCTGATAGTTGCTATCACTACATTGAGACCATGGAGGATTAAGTATGGAAGATAAAAAGATAAAATGCATTGATTGTCACAAAGATTTCATTTTCACAGCAATGGAGCAACAATTCTATGAAGAGAAGGGATACGAATTACCTAAAAGATGCAAGGACTGTAGGAGTAAAAGAAAAGCTGAAAAAAGAAGTGGTGGCTTTCGACGATAATGCCCTCCTTCGACATAACAAAAAAGCGTCCCATCATAAACATCTTCAAGCTCAGGGATGGCTATTATTTCAAGCACTTTTTCGACGACCCTGACCTCTTCAGACAGCTTGAGCCGTTCTACGAGAAACAACGATACAGATTCAAGATGGCAACTGTAGGCGAGCGCAATAAAGTCATGAAGCTCCTTGATAAGAAGGGCTACGACCCCACGATAATAGAAGATCCTGGTTCTTATACAGTCGAGATAAGCAAGTACACGAAGTACGGCGAGCTTCTGAAGAACTCTGTGGAAAGCTATCCACTGAGGGATAAGATGGTGCTGATTATGAAAGATTTAGCATGGGTTGAGCAGGCTGTGGAGCTGGGGGCTGTTAGACGATCTGTCTAATTCTTTCAGCTATCTTGATTCTGATATTATCATCTTATCAGATTCTAATAGCGCTGTCGTATTCATTTCGGATGGAATCAAACAATAACCTGACATATCAACCACAGACAGCATCAACATCTCACGCTGCAGTTCCTCCTGAGGACTGCATATAAAGGCATATACATCTAAAAACTAATGCTACTATCAGGAAGCGACAGAATGGAGAATAAATGATATCAATAGAAGAACTTGAAGAGGAAATCATAGAAATTGAAAAAGTTAAGGAACGCTGCGAACCAGGAAGTTTAGAATGGAACAACATCGACAGCATAATCACTGATAAGAAAAGAGAACTCATCAGGCTGAAAACGCAGGAAGATAGTGAAGAAGAAGAAATAATTATGCCTGGTAGCTGCGGAGGAGATTGTGGAGGTTGTGGTGGGGTAAGGTGACATCCATATCCATATGCAGGATGTGGGGAGTGAATATCACAAAAGCTGTTTCCACAGACAACAAAGACTAAGCGTTGACCACTGATGTACTGCTGAACAGGGGGATGAATCTTGATGAATTTAGAGCAATCTGTACATCCCCGAAATACCTCCCGAAAAACAAAAATCAAGCGCACATAGTTACGAATGTGAGATAATCACAAAAAATATAAGATATATAAGTGAGATGATTAAAGATAGAGTTTGGGAGGGATCAAATGAGTAATAATGATGAGGAAAAATCTTTCTGGAGTACATTACCCGGTATTCTTACAGGAATCGCTGCTATAATAACGGCAATCACCGGACTTATTATAGCATTTAATTCGGCTGGCATAATTACAATTCCACCTGTAAATCCAGCACCAACCCCTACTCCGGAATTGCCCAAACCTATTTCAGTGGGAATTCCTCTCTCCGCCGGATGGGAAGCATATGGACCGGGGGCTGTTGGAAAAGAATATAAAGATGGAATTTTGGCACTTAATATAGGTGGAGAATATGATTGGGCCCAGTTATGCTTAGATTTGACAAGAGCACGCCGCCTTCCCGAATTAGAACGAAATCCAGATGGGACTTATAATTTAGCGAAAACATCCGTTATTGGAAAGGTTAGAACTGATCAAGATTTTAAAGGGTATGCATATATAACATTGAAAGACAAGACGGGAGACGACATCCCCTTTAAGTTTGAGTCTGTGGCGATAGAAATAACCGATGTGATAAGGTCATCGGATGGAATGGATATATTCTTTGAGGTTCCTGACCAGAGTATCTATAAGGATATCGGAGATATATGCTTAACATTTTCATTTGTTTCTAACGAAACTGGAAGTATCAATGTCCTGAATGTAACAATAGGAAAGTGAAAGAAATAGATAATGTTTGATACCTTGAGCAGGTTCTTAATAGCAACCACACCCATGCTTACAACAACACCTGTCCCCACTGCATCTATACAAACTCCGCCACATTTATTCTCATGCTCCCATAATTCGATTGGAAAAACAAAAACCTCGAATTAGGCGCTAGAAATAGGTGTGATCAAATCTTTTATTTTACAAACATTTTTGGTGAATTCATGCACACAATATGAGTTTGGAGTGAAATCCTTTACAGGACATTGTTTATTTTTCTCGAAAGAAGTTATGTGTTTATGGTTTCATGAGCGCTAAAAATCACTCCTTATTATTCCAATCCCTTGGTAATTTGTATGTACATATTACGAATTTTGTCTTCGACAAAACGTTTGTCATTTTGGATTGTTCCACTATCATCTGCCACAGCTTTTGACCTTGCGATTGCAGCTTTCTTCCTGTGCAGCGCTTCGAAATAAAGACATCGTAATCCAAGAGCATCTTTTATTTCCATGAGCTCATCTCTTGATACCACAAGAGTATAGGTTTCTTGTTCGTCTTTATGTATCTCCATTAAAATCACTCCTTATGGTACGTCTTTCTATGTTTTTTTAAAAATATCGGACGATGTATAAATAGCAAACGTTGTCATCCTGAATAAATCCCCGTACATTCGGATTTCAATCCGAGGTTATTGATTGCAACGATAGGCGCTTTATGCTCCCAGTAGTAATAGTATCAATAGTATCCAAAACAACTTTTTTCTAGTGCTATGATGAGCGCGAATGGTAACGACCTATATACTATAGTTTTAATAAGTACAAATCCAATTATCGAACATGCAATTTACAGTTAAACTCGAAGAATCTGCAGAGGGTGGATATACCGCCCAATGTCTTGAACTTCCTGCTGCGATAAGTGAAGGAGATACAAAAGAAGAAGCTCTCGAAAATATTAAAGAAGCAATTCAACTGGTTCTTGAGGTCTCACTGGAACAAGCGCAGTCGTATACTGAAGTCTTTAAGGTGGAAGTGGCAAGTGCCTAAACTTCCTTCTTTATCTGGTAAAAAAATTATCAGATCTTTGAATAAGATGGGTTTCATCATAGTACGGCAGAAAGGGAGCCATGTGTTTATGCAAAAGGGGGAATCAACAGTTACTGTGCCATTACATGACCCTGTCAAGAAAACCACTCTTAAAAGTATATTGAATCACAGGGGTTTCCTTAGAGGAATTATTAGAACATCTTTGAATTTTATAAGTGATAATGCGCCTGAATTTAAACACAGAAAGGAAGCAAACCAACAAGAATATAAAATCCATGAGCATCCTCCCCGATGTCTCCCGTTTCTGAAGGGAGGTCGTTGACTATTTTGATAACGATTCTCTGCTCCATTATATCGAACTTCAGCAAATCCCCTGCTTTCAAATCAAAGTAATTCCTTATCTTCGGCGGAATGAACACATGCTGCAATGAAGGCGCCAATCAAGTCGTGATTTTCCAAGGAAATTTCTAAATCCCCAGCTTCGGAATAGCTCTCAGATATTCCAGTCTCACCTGCTCTGGCGTAAGCTGCGTGTATCTATCAAGCATACTTGCATCAGCATCTCTCCTGAGCATCCATTCATTTCGTATCATGAGCCTCAACCAACAGGATTATCTGATATGTTTTCAGGATCGTTTTACTTCATTGAAATGATTAAAGTACGTCCGGACCGGGATTTGAACCCGGGTCGGGGGCTCGACAGGCCCTCATGATAGGCCGCTACACTATCCGGACAGGATTCGCATAAATGGTTTTTTTGCATTTAAGCCTTTTGATAGCGAGTTATTTGCTATGAATCAGGCTTTATGTCGAACTTCATCAATATCTGTCTGCAGACATCGAACTTATCGCATCCTGCGCATTCTTCAAGAATTATTCTTTTCTCTTCGCTTTCAAGCCTTTTGAACCCATTTTTCTCAAAAAAAGCAGGCGAAGAGGTCAGAAGAAAGACAGCATCGGTCAGCCCGGCAGCACGGTTCATGACAGCTCTGATAAGCTCTGTACCGATGCCTCTGTTGCGCATGCCAGGCAATACAGCGATCGAACGCAGTTCCACGATATCCCCGAAATACAGACAGGCACATCCCACAACCCTTTTATCAAGAACTGCGACTCTGCATTCAGCAAGATTATCTTCTATATCTTCAGTATCAAGATAATAAAAAGAAAGGAGCCTCTTAATATCCCTGATATCTTCCTGTGTTGCAGTTCGGACCTGAATCGTCGTGCAGCTCATCCTTCAGGATAATTCTTTATAGTATATATAGTATATATTTCTTTATAGATTTATGAAAAGAGATCTTTATGAAAGTCATACGCGACCCGATACACGATTATATCGAGCTTGATGATCTTGCACTCTCGCTGATAGATACACCTGCGCTCCAGAGGCTGCGCCGGATACGGCAGCTCGGTTTTTCTAACCTCGTGTATCCTGGAGCGAACCATACCAGGTTTGAGCATTCCCTGGGCGTGTATCATCTCACAGCACACATGATAGAACAGGTGGATGAGGAGGAGCGGAATGAACTTCTTGCCGCTGGATTGCTGCATGATATAGGGCACGGTCCATTCTCCCATGCTACCGAGGGTATCATTGAGAGATACACACGAAAAAGCCATGACGATGTGGCAGGCTTGTTAAAAAAAGGGGAAGTCTCTGAGGTATTAAGGGAATATTCTTTATCACCTTCATCTGTTGCCAGACATATCAAAGGCGAGACCGACACAGGTCAGATCATCAACAGCGAAATAGATGTTGACAGAATGGACTATCTTGTGCGCGATGCGTATTATACGGGAGTGGCTTTTGGTCTTGTTGACCATGCAAGGTTGATCCACGAGTTGAGGTTCAAAGAAAATAGACTTGTGCTGAACACGGGTGGACTGCAGGCAGCAGAATCGCTTCTGGTCTCAAGGTTCCTGATGCATCCAACGGTTTATTTTCACCATGTATGCAGGATCGCAGAATCAATGTGCGTGCGTGGTGTGGAACACCTGATAGAGAACGAAGGTCTTTCCCCGCGACGACTACAGCAAATGGATGATGCTTCGCTCATGCTGGAAATGAGAAATGCAGGCGGTTATGCGGCCGAGATCGCGAGGCGACTTGATGAAAGGCGGCTATTCAAAAGGGCGCTTTATACTGGTTTTGAGTCGCTGAACAAGGATGTGCTAAAGCACAGGAAAAATGTAAAAAGAGCTGAAAAAGAGATCGCTGAGGGCGCAGGCGCAGAACCTGAGCATGTGATCGTGGACATACCGGAAAGACCTCATATCATCGAAATGAAAGCAAGGGTTCTGGTAAACGGCAGGATGGTGCCGATCAACAGAGCCTCAAGCCTTATCGCAAATCTCGAAAATGCATCGCTTGATAACTGGAGGCTCGGGGTTTTCGCACCGCCAGAATACAGGGAAAAAGTGGGGAATGCTGCAAGGGATTTCTTTGAAGTGAAGAAGGATACAAAACAGTTCAAACTCACTGAGATCTGAGCGCCCGCAGTATCACGTCCTCTCTTTCAGGTCTGATTAACTCCTTTATCCCGCTGGATTCATGATAGAGATTCAGACCCCGGATTATCACAACAGGAGTGCCGCCGTTCCCCTCACCCATCAGGAAATTTCCAAATCCTGCAATTTCATCCACGACAGCCTCATTTTTAACTTCGAGAACCCTTCCGAAGAGGTCCTTTGTACCGCGCCAGTCCCGCGTGGGTTTTATCCCTGTTATTCCGATAGCCGCACCTGTCTGCCCGATCCTGAAAGCCCTGCCGTTGGTATCCGTGATGATCACGCTCACCTTTTTACCGGTCAATTTGAATAATGAATCCCTGATCCTTCCTGCGCTCTCATCAGGAGCTTCTGGCAGCAGAAGCACGTTTTCCTGGCCTTCGACATTGGAGCGGTCTATGCCTGCATTGACACAGATACTTCCGTTTTTCATGCGAACGAGAAGAAAGGGAGAATCTAAAAGAACCTCTTCGCTTTCATCAAGCACGATCTGCACGAATCTTGGATCGTTGCTGTTTTTTTTAGCAATGGTTTCTGCCCTCCCGGTCACTTTTATGCCATCGAGCGAAAAAATCCTGTTCTCAGATTTTGAGACGATCGTCGAGGAAATAATGATAATGTCCTTCTCTTCAAGCTTTGCCCTTTCTGCTATGACACGGGCTATATCATCACCAGGTTTGATCAGCGGGATATTCTCAACCGTAATTGCTTCTGCATTCAAAGAAGATTCCTCAGCACCCTAAAATGCTGAAGTAATAATTATGCTTTCTGAATGGAAATGTCCAGGTTCATAATCTCTTATTGCGTATCTTTTTTCCTGCCAGTATTATTACAGCAATGATCTGGACTATTGCAGGACCTGTCAGCAGGGGAACATTTTGTTTAGTAGGCGGCTTTTCAACCTGAGTTTCGTTCGAAGTGAATGCCTCGGTAAATACGGATCTCTTTTCAGATACCTGACCCTCTGAAGTCGTTTCTGCTGATATTGCGAAATGAGAGAATCTATCTGTGGACGCCAGGTAGTAATGGAATTCTAGATCTTCGTTCAATCTTTTGGTGGGAAGTTTAGTCCAACCTGAATCATAGAGGTACAGCGAGATAGAATCAGGATCCGTTGCCCATTCTTTTCTGACCCTGAATATCACCTCAGCATTCTTTATGTTCCTGGGCCGGGCAAAGCCTGAAGTGCCGACCCAGATATTGAGATCCCTGTACACTTTTCCAGGGGCAGGGGTGCTTACAAGCGAGGAGGTGTTTCTCAGCACCTCAACCATGGTGCTGATCTCACCTGCGCTGACATTGCCTGTTATATTCACGTACATTACCGGATTGCTATAATTTGTGAATCTGTATGATGTGGATCTGTCTTTAAAGATGTGCAGATCATGCTTTTCTTTCACCTCTATATTTGAGTAGTTCTCTCCAGAAGTACCCCCTCCACCTCCGCCTCCACCTCCGCCCCCACTTACCTGGGGTTGCTGAGAAGGTGGAGAATAGAGGTCACCTGATATTGCAAACTCACTGAGAGTTGTCAGGTTTGCCCACACGAAATTATTGACAGTATCCACGCCTGCGTCATTAACATATGTGAAAGAACCAGCTCCCAGAAGTCTGTCCCATGTGCGTGAGGTGATGTTCCATCTGTGCAGCCGAAGTGAACTTTCGACAAGAGAGCTGACCTCTCCATCTGAATAATTAACCGCGATGATCACATAGGACAGATTGTTCTTTATGCTCTCGCTCACATTTATCAGTACATAGATTCCAGGACCCAATTCATTTGATGTAATATTTACCTTTGATTGAGTGATATTCACTGAACCATTGCTTATGCTGCCTGTGAACAAGTGCAGGGTCGTATTGGATAAAGGCGCTGATACTATCGTTTCCTTATTTTCACCTGTCTCCACACTCGTATTAACTGTCATGAATGTGGTGGCGAAGTGCACCTTCTGGGATGTGTTGGTATTTCCAGCAGTATCGTTCGCAAGAACTGCTGCACTGAAGCGCCCGTACTGCCAGGTATCTGTAAAATTATAATAGAACACACCTTCACCTGCAGAACTCATAGGGTATGTTATTAAAGTGCTGTCAGGATATGTCACCAGTACAAAGATCTCGCCTGTATTGACTTCCCCTCCAGGATCCTTGACTCTGGCAGTGATGTTCGCAGACCCATTCAGATTTATAAACTGCTGCGACACATTTACCTCTGTCACAGATGGGGGAGTGCTATCCAGGGAAATATCGAGCTTTTCACTGTCATTTTCATTTCCGGCATTATCACTGAGAGTTATGTTCAATGTATAATTCCCATCCTCCTTGAATTTGTCGAATGTGGCATTCCCTTTCCAGAAGCCCGACTGGTTGGAAAGCATTATCCAGCCAGAGTTATTCATCTGCGATGCATCCACCAGAATATTTTTCAGACCTGCTGAAGTGCCATTGACCACGGGATCAAGAGCTGAAATGTTGAATTCTATGATGCTTCCGAGATTTGCTGCATTCCCATGCTGATAGTCCAGCCTTTTTTCATAAATAAGAGGTGGAGTGTTATCAACGATAACAGATAATTGAACACTGTCGTTCACATAACCCATGTTGTCATATGCAGTGACATTAAGGTGATATGTTCCATCTGATGTATTTACTAATACGCTGTTTGTCCAGAATCCAGAGGTTCTGGAAAGAAAAACATCAGAAAGAGATGTGTTCAGACCTGAAGCACTCACACTTGCGTTTTTCACCCCGGTAACTGCATCGTTTATGGTGGCATTGAAGATTATGATGCTGCCATTTCTTGCCGCGGTATTTCCAGATGTATAATCGATTTTTGCGATCACAGCAGGCGGGGTATTATCAACATTTACAGCAAGCTGCACCGTATTATTGACATTGCTGACATTATCATAAGCAGTGATGTTCAAAAGATATATTCCATCTGATGCATTAACTATTGTATTATTTTTCCAGAACCCTGAAACATTGTTGAGAGAGATATCTCTCATGGATGAATTGACAGGTGAAATATCTATGCTTGCGTTTTTTATCCCGAAGCCTGCATCTGTTATTGTGACATTGAAAACGATGTTATCACCGTTCTTTGCTGCTGGATTCCCCCCTGCATATATGATCTGGTTCGCAGCGACAAGAGGCGGATCAGGATCAAGCGATCTAACTGCTGCAAATACATCTATTCTTCCTGTTCCATATGTACTGTCTTTCCCTGCTGCCCCCAGGTCGAGCGAAGAAGTCTCAAGGATATTCTTTATCTGCCCTGGAGAAAGGGTCTTTCCAAGCCGCTTCGCTGCCTCCAGGATGAGCGCAGCAGCACCTGAGACATGCGGCGTAGCCATTGAAGTGCCTGACATATTTATATAGCCGCCTGTCAAATAATTCAGTGATGTGATACTTACACCGGGCGCGCTGATATCAGGCTTGATCAGCGTTTCTCCATCAACATTCAGAGGTCCGCGGCTGCTGAATGCTGCAATGTTATCCAGGTTGTCCACAGCCCCCACAGCGATAACATTTTTTTCACCCGCCGGGAAGCTTATTGTTCCGGCCGAAGGCCCGCTGTTTCCAGCAGCTGCTATTACCACAACTCCTGAGGATACAGCATTGTTCACAGCAGCTGTGATGATGGGATCACGGGGACCTCCCAGGGACAGGCTGATTATACTGGCGTTATTCTCAACCGACCACTGTATCCCGCTCACGATATCACTGACAAAACATAGACCATGGCTGTCACATACCTTGGCTGCGAAAAGATTCACACCTGGCGCTACCCCTGTGGTTGTCCCGCTCCTCCCATCACCTCCAGCCGTTCCCGCCACATGGGTACCATGACCATAATCGTCCATAGGATCAGTATCATTATTAACAAAATCGTACCCTCTGATGTATCGCTCTGCTATGTCGGGATGATTATAATCCAGCCCTGTATCGAGAACAGAAACATTGATCCCGGTTCCATTGATGCCGAGTTCCCATACCCTAGTCGTGTTTATATGTTTTATTTCCCCGGTAGCAGTATCTATCTGTACTCCTGCCTGAGAATACTCCAGGATGTGGAGTTGCTGATCTGGTACGATCGCAGCAACATCCTCCTGTCTGCTGAGCTTTTCAATAAGCTCTGGAGATGCTTTCACTGCTACTGCATTTACGACCCAGAGCTGTTTTATTCTATCTGCTCTGCCTTTCTTTTTTCCTTCTTTCAGTAGAGCAGCGATATCCTGCTGCCTGCCTGACGCATGTTTCTTCAGCTCCTCAACAGCATTTTCTTTTGATCTGAGAGCTGGCTGATCTTTAAAGAGGATTATCACAGGTACGCTTTCATTGTTCAAGATCCTGGATTTCAGATCTGGCGATATTTTTTCTTCTGCTGCTTCAGAAACTATTGAAAAAAGGCTAATTAGAACCAGAACAAGAAAGATTTTTGAGATGAATTTTTCCATAACGATCCTATTCTCTCTCTATGTTATGATAATGATTATGGTGATAAATAATTTAAGCAAAATTACATGGTAAATTCTAAAATAAATAGAAGATCAGCAATCATCTTATTATAAACGATCAGGAGATGCCTGTTACTTACCCCAGAAAGGATTGCCTCTGCGCTTGATATGCATAAAAGCCATGAGAGCCTCTTTATCTTCGATCCTCATGGTCTCGAAAAGCTCCTGCTCCACGATTTTTGCATGCTTTTCAGGCACATCGATATAGAGGATCTCCTCTTCCCTGATCTGGCGCCCAACGATCGGACCATCTATCGCAACTGCCACTTCTTTTCCTGTGGCAGCCTCGCTAATATTTTCATTGTGTTCCTGAATGCCTTTTATCTTTCCAATGATCGTGCCGTCCTCTTTCATCACATCAAGGTTGGTCTTGATAGCGCCTCCAAGCACGCGCACTCCCACGACTGCAGGCTTGCTCTGCCTGAAGGTGCAATCAGGAAGTATCATGAACCTTCCTGGTTTGATGACGGTCTCATATCGTTTCTTCTCGATGAGCTGCTTTTGCTCCTTCACCCATTTCTTGTAATCCTCGATAAGCTTGTATATGACATCGTTCAGGAATAACCTGATATCAGAACCTTCGAGCTCTTCTTTTGCATCAGGAAGGACATCCACATCAAATCCAACGATCACTGATAAGATCGGGTCTTTTATGGTCTTTGCTTCAGCTATGTCGCGTTTTGAGATATCTCCTATATCTGCCCTGCGTATCGGTATGTTCTCTTTCTTCAACTCGTTCACCAGGGCTTCAAGCGAACCCAGGGTATCTGCCTTGATCAATATCCCGTTTGATTCTGTTTCGATCCTTACAGCATCTATCTCAGACTTTATCTGCGCTACCACTTCATCGATATTGTCTGAAGCTGCTCTGATCTGTGAGCCTGCAATAGCATTTTCAAAATTTGGTGCCGCGATCTTTATTCCAGAGGCTGCAACCACTTTCTTCACCTGCTTGAACTTCTCCTCAGCACGCATCTCTGAAAGCGGGCGGGGCTTCAATAAAGCCCTTATCTTTGTCACGATAGGC
Organism: Candidatus Methanoperedens sp.; assembly: GCA_027460465.1. GTDB lineage: Archaea > Halobacteriota > Methanosarcinia > Methanosarcinales > Methanoperedenaceae > Methanoperedens. Next base: position 24,771 of record JAPZAV010000153.1, read on the forward strand.
GTGCCAAGACTCCCCACAACCACCATATCCCCGACATTCAACTCACCATCGTACAATATTACGTCCAGCGTTGTGCCAAGGCCAGTTTCTTCCTTCACCTCGAGAACGGTCCCCACCCCTGGACCCACCGCCCTGTACTCAAGGTCCTTTTCAAGGAACCTCTGGGCAAGTCCCATCAGCACCATGAGAAGATCTGGTATCCCCTCGCTTGTCTTTGCGCTGAGAGGAATCACCCCTATGTTCCTCTGGAAGTCGCGCAACCTGTCGTATCTATCAGAGCTGAACCCAAGTTCATAGAGTTTGCCTATAAGTATGTATAGCTTATTATCCAGAGCAGCTCTCACATGCTCTGCCTGCTTCGGGTACGAGATTATGAACGGCTGACCCGGTTGAGAATTCCATCCTGAGAGCTTATCAATCTTGTTTGCAGCCACAACAAAAGGCGTCCTGAACCTTTTAAGTATCTCGATTGCCTCCAGCGTCTGGGGCTGGAACCCTTCATTTATGTCCACAACAAGCACAGCAAGATCCGCAAGCGCCCCACCTCTTGCTCTCAGTGTGGTAAAAGCCCTGTGCCCTGGAGTATCTATGAAAAGCAGCCCGGGGATCTTTGTATCTGCTTTAAATACCGCCCCGCAGACACGCTTTATCACATCGAGCGGCACTTCAGTCGCACCAATATGCTGCGTGATCAGACCTGCTTCACGCTCTGCTATCGCTGTACCTCTTATTCTATCAAGTAAGGAGGTCTTGCCATGATCAACATGTCCCATGACACATACTATGGGCGTGCGCAGGTTCTGCGGCATAACTATCAGATTATGTTAAAAGTATATAAGTTCTCAAGATATACCGCAGTGATTCGAGCAGATCAGGAGAGAATTTATTCGTATATCCAGGTTTCGTCTATTCTGGAATAATTTAATATTTCTGAATCCCTGAAGTGGATATTGATTTCCTTTATTGCAGATTCTGATGAATCGCTCGCATGGACGACATTACGTCCTGTATCGAGAGCAAAATCCCCGCGGATGGTACCTGTGGCTGCATTGACAGGGTTGGTTGCCCCGTTAATCCCGCGCATCACAGATACAGCGTTCTTCCCTTCAACAACTATGGACACGGATGGTCCGGAGGTAATGAATTCGATCAATGAACCAAAAAATGGTTTCTGTGCATGCTCAGCATAGTGCTTGCTTGCCTGCTCCTTTGAGATTGTGTTCATCCTCAGCGCTATGATCTTGAGTCCTCGCCTCTCGATCCTGCTTATCACCTCTCCCACAAGCCCGCGCTGAACGCCATCAGGTTTGACCATTACATACGTGCGTTCCAGATCTTGAAAATTCTGAGAAGCTTTTGAGCTTCCGGGATCTGACAGAATTTTCAAAATATCACCTTATTTCGCTTTTCCTCTGACTTTGCGAGAAGCTTCTGCCCATTTGACTTTCCGTGGAATTCTTCCAAGGTCTGAGTTGTTCTGGCATTTAGATGAACAGAAATAAAAAACAGTTCCATCTTTTCTGGCATAAAGTTTGCCTGTGCCAGGCTCAATGCCGCCTCCGCAGAAAGAGCATTTCCTTTTTTCCATGACTTCACCTTGACATTAATTTCTTTGCTTCCCGCGAGGTCTCAAGCAGAATCAGGATATCACCGGCTTTTACAGGTCCAACCACATTGCGTGTGATGATCCTTCCCTTATCTCTGCCATCGAGTATCCTGCACGATACCTGCATTGCCTCTCCATGCATCCCTGTCTTTCCTATCACTTCAATGACCTCAGCAGGATATCCTGCCTCTTCGTCTGCCATATTCTCACTTCTTCAGCGCCAGGACCTTCTGCACCACTTCGTCCACAAGTTCCTTACCCTTTCCAGGTTCTACTATTGCTGCTGCGCCGCTTCCCACGGTCAATCCGCAGGCTGCTCCGAGCTCGACCTGTTTTTTCACAAAGATGTAAGGGGTGTTCTTTTCATCGCAAAGCGATGGCATGTGGGCCACGATCTCAGGAGGATTCACGTCCTCGCCTATTAATACAAGTTTTGCGATCCCTCGTTCGATTGCTTTTGTGGTCTCGTTTGTTCCTTTTCTGATCTTTCCAGTATCCCGTGCCATTTCAAGTGCTTCCAGTGCCTTGTTGGCCAGATCCGCGGGAACTTCAAATTTGATATACATTTGTGCCGTATTAATCACTTCCTTCAGGATTTTTTATCCATCATCATTCACTTATCAAAAGTATCGGCGTTCTCTACTGCGTTATGGGGTATATATTTTGCGCTTATGAGTTTTCCTCGCTCAATACCCTGTCCAGGTCAGGTGCTGCTATTTTGACGATGGTGTAGTCTCCGCTCTTTGTGATATTGTATTGCGTGAAACCATTTTGAGTCATATTGGCTTTACGGTTGTCAAGCTTCATCAGGGTACTTGAGTTTGCACTGAGATACACTGTCGTCCTCTCGTATGTTCCATTGATGGTTCTTATTCCCATGTAATACTGTTTTGCAAATCCCACACTGGAATTTACTATCTGGATTGGCGCATGAGGTGCCTTATCGAGGAGTCCTTCATACTTATCGTACGAGGTGTTTGTTCTATTCAGGCTGTAGATGATATTCAGGGTATCTATCGCTGTCTGCGGCGGGGCAAGAATAACTGGAGTTCCCATCACATTGAAAAACCCATTGAGATCCGTCCTCTGGAGAATCGGAATATCAAAATCCGGCCGTGTAAAATATTCAAAATCATTCTTCTCAGGATACATCGTGCTCAGGAGAAGGAACGACTCATTTTTATCTTTCCTGAGGTCTGCATAATACATCTTTGTGGTGTTCGATTTGTAGATCGTGTCCACCTCTTTGATGAGACTAAATTCCTGCCTTGCCACCTTGGCCATCTGCGGCGTCATGCTTTCAAGGTCTACATAACTGGCATATTCCGCACCCACAGGCGTCAGGTTCAGAGCATCAGATATTGAATCGAAAGGCTGCCTTACAATCCAGAATTCAGGATTATACTTATTTTGTTGAGTATCAGATGTCTGTTCCCTATCACTCACCGGGCCTGAGAAAAAATAAGCAAATATGGAGAATACCATGGTTAAGGCCAGAAAAGCCGCAATGATTATTTTGGACGTATCCTGTCGTTTCATGCACCCTTCTATTATTTTTCTCGTATTAAAACATCACGCAACTTTTATATATAATGTACGCATTTAGACATTAATGCACAAAGTTGTACAGTGATGATAATGAAAGAATATATACAGAAACTTATACAGAACCAGGATCTCACATCTGAAGAGGCAGAGGATGCGATATCCAGGATTTTCACAGACGCTTCTGATGCGCAGATAGCAGCTTTTTTAACAGCACTGAAGATCAAAGGTGAAGCGCCTGAGGAGATCGCAGGACTTGCACGCGGCATGAAAAAAGCCGCAAATACCATAAAACCGAAAGTCAGAGGAACACTTGTGGACACCTGCGGGACTAAAGACCATCGAGAGAGCTGGAATAGGATTCATGCTCGCCCCGGTTTTTCATCCTTCGATGAAACGTGTGGCTCAGATCAGACGCGACCTGGGTTTTCGAACAGTGTTCAATATCCTGGGTCCTCTCACCAATCCTGCAGGCGCAGAGGCGCAGGTGATAGGTGTTTTTGACAGCTCACTGTGTGAGCCGATGGCAAACGTTCTGAACATCCTGGGAACAAAAAGAGCGCTTGTGGTGCATGGCAGCGGCATGGACGAGATATCGAACATTGGAGAGACGCAGGTCGCTGAACTCAATGGCGGAAGAATAACAAAATATTCTCTCACTCCAGAGAAGCTCGGTGTGAATCGTGCCACCATCGGGGATGTGGCAGGCGGTACACCTGAAGAGAACGCAAAGCATCTGGTGGATGTGCTGAAAGGGAAAAAAGGAGCAAAGCGGGATATCATTGCAATCAATGCAGGTGCTGCACTGCTTGTAGGCGGGAAAGCGGAATCGCTATCTTCCGGTATAACGATGGCGAACCAGTGCATTGACAGCGGTCTTGCCATCAACAAGCTGAAAGAGTTTGTGGAAGTTGCCGGCGAACCAGAGAAGCTTGCGCGATTTCTGTGAATGAGAATAAATGAAAGTAAAGATATGCGGGATCAGGAACGGTACTGAACTTGCCATGGCATTGAATGCTGGAGCAGATGCAGTCGGGTTCATTACCGAAGTACCGGTTGATTCCCCCAGGAAAATAAGCCTTGTTGAAGCCGCGATGTTGATCTCAAGAGTTCCAGTATTCGTGACCTCTGTGCTCGTCATCATGCCTGAGAACGCTGAGCAGGCGATCAGCATGATACAGACCTCAGCACCTGCTGCTGTCCAGATACACAGCGATCTGAAGACCAGGGAACTTGCGAAGATCAAAGAAACAGGTGTAAAGCTCATAAAGACGATCCCGGTGTCCCCGCATTCAGAGCTTGAAACGCTCCTGAAGAAGGCAGGGGAACTTTCCGGGATAGCTGACGCCATTCTTCTGGATACAGCGATGGATGGAAAGTCAGGAGGAACCGGTGTACCGCATAACTGGGAGATCAGTTCTCAGTTCGTTCTCAAAGCAGGCATGCCTGTGATACTTGCAGGAGGATTGAATCCTGAAAATGTGAGCTATGCTGTGAAGAGCGTGAAACCTTATGCTGTGGATACAGCCTCTGGAGTTGAGACCGATGGGAGAAAAGACCAGAAAAAAATCGTCACTTTTATCAGGAACGCGAGACTGCATGAAATTTGATATCAGCGAGAAAAAGTTCCAGAGCCTTGCAGAAGAAAAGCCTGTGATGATACAGTTGATGGCGAAAGTAAATACAGCGTGCTCACCGCTTGAGCTTTATTCTTCGCTGGATAAAAAATGCGCATACCTCCTTGAATCAGTGGAGAAAGAGAAAAGGCACGCCAGATTTTCGTTCGTGGGAGCAGATCCTGACGCAGTGGTGACGATCAAGAACCGCATGGTTTCTCTTGATTATCAGAAAAGGACAGGTCTGATCAAGTTCATCGAGTCCTCCCTTTCTGAAGTCTGCAATTTTGATCCAGGCGGCAGGAAAGGCAGGCTCAGAGATGGTTATGATACCATGGATGCGCTGAGATCAGCTTTTGCTGCTTCAGGCGTGAAATTCGTAGGAAAGGGTTTTGACAGGCAGACTTTCATGGGAGGAGCGATTGGTTTTTGCGCCTATGATATGGTGTACGACTGCTGGCTGGAGATCCCTGCAAAAGAAAGCCAGGTTCCCGATGCCCAGTTCGCGCTCACCACAAAGACAGCGGTCTTTGATCATATGACCGGGGAAACGTACATTGTCATGACCCCGCTGGTTGCAGGCGGTGATGACGCAAGAGAGGTGTACCGGGCTGCTGAAGAGGAAGCAGAGAGACTTGCATATATAATGGAGTCTGCCAGACCGTGCATAGCAGAGAAAAAAAGACCTGTGCAGATAATATGCAACATGGAAAAAAATGAATATGAGGATGCGGTCAGGATAGCAAAGAAGCACATAGTCGATGGCGATATTTTCCAGGTCGTGCTCTCACGCAGATATGAGATAACCACGGATCAGACCCCTGTTGAACTTTACACAGTGCTCAGGAGCGTCAATCCAAGCCCCTATATGTACCTGTTCGAGTTCAACGGCACAGGCATCATTGGCGCAAGCCCGGAAACCCTGCTTTCGGTTCATGACAGGAAGGTGATAATCAATCCGATCGCAGGCACATGTCCCAGGGGAAAAACACAGGAAGAGGACGAAACATTCGCAAAAGAGATGCTCGGGAGCGAGAAAGAGAGAGCCGAGCATGTGATGCTCGTGGACCTGGGGCGCAACGACGTGAGGATGGTCTCGGAAGGGGGATCAGTTAAAGTGGAGGATTTCATGTCAGTGCTCAAATATTCACACGTGCAGCATATCGAAAGTACCGTATCTGGCATGCTTCGTGAAGAATGCGACCAGTTCGATGCCACGCGTGCCATCTTTCCAGCAGGCACGCTCACAGGTGCGCCCAAGATAAGAGCCATGGAGATCATTCACGACCTTGAGAAAGATGCACGGGGTATCTATGGCGGAGGGGTTGGCTACTACTCCTGGAACGGAGATGCGGATTTTGCGATCGTGATCAGGACGATAATCAAGAACGGCAGGAAGGCTGTCGTGCAGGCTGGCGCAGGGATAGTGGCTGATTCTGACCCTGAATACGAGTACAATGAGACAGAGCGCAAGATGGCTGCGATGATAAAGGCGATCGGAGGTCATCAAACATGAAAATCATGTTCGTTAACAACAGGGACTCCTTTGTCTGGAACCTTGTGGATTATGTCTCTATATTCGAGCCTGATACTGTTGTGGTCCAGAACACGATCTCGCTGAAAGAGGTAAATGACCTTGATCCTGATGCCATAGTGATCTCACCCGGACCAGGGCATCCTGCGAATCCCATGGATATCGGAACCTGTCTTGAGATCATCAGGGAATCAAGTGCTCCTCTTCTCGGAATATGCCTCGGTCATCAGGCAATAGCGGTTGCTTTCGGAGGTGAGGTTGATCATTCTCCTTCTGGACCCCTGCACGGGAAGACCTCTATTATAAACCACAGCGGAAACAGCATATACAGAGGACTGCCCAATCCTCTTGTGGGAGGGAGGTACCATTCCCTTGCGATAACAAAGCTTCCGCCAGAACTTGAGGTCACAGCCAGGACAGACGACGGCATCATAATGGGAATAAAGCACAGGCAAAGACCTGTATTCGGTCTGCAGTTCCATCCTGAGTCCGTGCTTACTCCGCACGGGCTGAAGATAATCGAGAACTTCCTGAGGCTAGCGAAACTTTAAATAACATTCAAAGCATACAAAAGAATGTTTTTTATGATGAGATAGATAGATTATGAAAAATGGTAGAGTTCCAACGGGGATATATGGTCTGGATGACCTGATGGATGGAGGCTTTAGGGAGAATACCATCAATATAGTTTATGGAGGAACAGGAGTTGGGAAAACCACCTTTGGATTGCAGTTTTCTCTTTTCGGTCTTGATCGTGGAGAAAAAGTTCTATATGTTTCATTTGAGATGTCTGAACAACAAATCATCCGCGATTGCATTGATATGGGATGGAAAGTGATAAAAGATTATATTGATGAAGGAAATTTAAAAATTATCCATATTTTTGGAGAAGATCTCACTTTCCCCTCTCTAGATATTGCTGAAATGATAAAAAAACCCTTCTCCGGCAATAATCACAGGATTGTGATAGATCCATTTACGTATCCTACATTTTATTCAGATAAGGAAAAACGGAAATCCTTGAGTATAATATTCCAGGAGTTGCGAAAACTTGGAACATCCGTAATCATGTTGGAAGAACTTGCAAATGGTACATCGGGATGTGGGATGGGCTCAATAGAAGCGCCATACCTGAACGTTCCATCTATGCCGTTGTATTTATCGGATACTGTGATTTTCTTGCAGAACCTGGGTTTTGGTGAAATGTATGACAGAACATTGAGGATAATGAAGCACAGGGGATCAAAACATGGTGAGGGGCTTTATTCATATTCTATTGAAACAGGGTTGGGAATAGTGGTCAGAGCATCGGAAAAACAGGTAGAGCGTGTGAAACCAAAGATCAAATATGATAACCAATTCAAAGAGGCGCTTTCAAAAGCAAAAGCAATGGGAGTATTAGGAGAAAAGTTATCACAAAGGATTGATAAATTGAGGAAAAACTGGATACATGATGAAGATCCTTCAGAAATTCTCAAGCTAATTTTAAAAGAAGGATACCAGTGACCATGGTAAAAGGAATTGAAGATATACTTGATGAGCTTTATGAGATTGAAGGAATGGAAGCATGTATACTCTATCGGATTGATGGAATGCCTATAGCCATCAGAGTTCTTGGATATAAAGAGCATCTTTTAGAAACCATATTCTGGCTTGGAAAGCATGTAAAGCATGTACTGGGTGAAATGAACAGGGACGGCTTAAGAGAAACTATTTTCTATTTCAGGAATAACCGAATTCTGATAACCCCCTCATCAAAATCTACTGTGCTGGTTGCGATTGCAACAGTAGAAGCAAATCAACAACTTGTTTCCCTGGAGACATTGCGTGCAGCAAAGACTATTTATAACTATTCAATTAAATAGACTAAATGTATAATATATAAAAATGAGATAAATTTAGATCTTTGCAGTATCTCAAATCTTAGATCAAGTATAGCGAAATATTGAAAGGATGAGGTGATGTGATGGAATCGATTGCTTTATTCAGTAATAAAAAGGATCATCATCATGCTGCATTTGATTTAATTGAACAAGCAAGAAAGTGCCTGGATTTTAAGCCTGACCTTGTTTTATTCTATGCCACACTTAAATATAATGGAAATTATCAATCCATGCTGGATATAATTGGAGACGAGTACGCTGACATACCACAAATAGGTGCCTCAGTAGATGGTATGATTTTTCCAGAGGACATAAGATTGGATGGCGCTGCGCTTGTCCTGTGTAAAGACCCGGAGGCAAAAATCAGTGTTAAGGGTATAAAAGAAAAAGGTTCTATTAATTCTGCAGAAAAACTTGCTCAAAAAATCAAATGCGAAAAAGGTGTGGTGTTTTTACATTTTCCATTAGTTCATGTCCCGAATCCAATAAAATCTGTTCAATTTTGTGTAAAAGGATTCTATTATAGTAATCGCTGCAAAACCACGAACCCAAAAAAACAGAAAGAATATGCCGGGAGATTTTCAGATTACTGCGATAGAGAACATATATTCTACTTGCCCCCTGATATAATTGAGATTTTTGCTAAAAATACGGATTATAAGATTCCGATTATTGGAATGAATGTGCTACATACCCAGGCAAGGTTTAAATCCCCTAATATTTTCTGCAATTTTAAAGATATCGAAGATGGTATTGCTGCGCTAATAATTGAGAAAGAGAATTTGGATGCTGCGTATGATGATATTTTTCCTGATAAAGGGAGAACTCTCGAAGAGACAGTGAATATTGTACGCAACGAATTTACTGTTGTTAAGGAATTTAAAGCAACATTTGAAAAAAATATACTGATCATGCTTGACGGTCTGCCTCCTATGGAAGCAGTAAGAAATCTTATAAATGTGAAAAAAGAAGACAAAGATGACTTAATGAACCGTATGAATAAAGGAAATTTTCAGGTTCAAATGCCTTATATGCTCGTATTTTTTAATAAGAAATACAATGGAATGGTGCATACAGGCTTTGGATCTTATTACCCGTTTGATCTGTATCCATTTTTCACAGACGTTTCAAACTGCGATGAACAAGTTTTTCTTGCCTATGAATTCATAAATGGTAAATTTGGAAAGTTTATTTCAAGCTTAAGACAGACTAAAAACCAAGAAAAATTTAAATTATTTTCTCTTGATGTTGCAACATTGCAAGCTTTTGGCAATAAGGTCTTTGATTATTCCGATGAAATTAAGAAAATCGCAGAGCGAAATTATTTTGGGATCATAACGGTAGCTCCTTCAATATACTTACCAAAATATTTACAGAGTCGAGATTATATCACCAAAGCGGGACCTGATATATTTTACACTTCCGCAGGTACAAACGTTTGTCTGGAAATCTAAATGAAAGCTCCTATTCCCAGAAGTATCACAGAGATATAGGTTGATTTCATCATTATTTGGATCGATTTAATATCTTTGACTTCCAGTTCCCAGCATTTTTTATGAAAATAAAAAAAAGTATCTTTAATAAACCAGATAAATGGTATTATAACTAATAGCATACCAAGCTTTAGAATTTTCAAAGAGATTAAATCTAATATTGTGAAATAATATAATATTAGAAAAATAGATGATGCCTGCAGGAGTTTTGATGGAGTAAATATTACCCCAAGGGTTCGCAAACCCGCTTTTCGATCCCCGGAGATATCCTTAATGTCTTTTAATAGTACACCTGATATTCCAAGAAAAGAAAAGGCTAAAGCAACTGCAATGCCCTGATAATTGAGGTCTGAATATATGAGCCATATACTTAAAGTGTAAGATGGGCATGCAATTCCGTATGTAATTATTTCACCAAAATAATGAGTTTTTAACCTGAAGCCAAAGATTTTACGTAGAAAAATGCTATCTGAGTACCACCACGTAATTATCGACCATGGCAAAAAGAAGTAGTATATTGGTTTTTTGAGTAGTATAGATAAATATAGAACAGATATAATAGAGATTATATACAGAGCCATTGATAAAACCACTGTGGTTTTATAAGAGACATAATTTTGTGTCAATACGGTTTTTTTTCCCTGGGCAATATCTTCATTAACATCATTTGAGTGGTTCCATAAATTTGATGCAAAACTGGAAATAATTGAAACTACAATACCCATTATTAGTATGTGATGAGAAGAGAATAATTTTGAAGAATCATATGAGATAGTATAAAGCATGACTGCAAAGAATGGAAATGGAGAAAGAATTGAAACGGGGGTATAGCAGAGTTTTATTATTCCTGTAGCTTGCCTGAAAAGATGAAATGGAGGGACTAAGGTGAAAATAGTTTTACATCCCTGAATATTTTCTCAGCTACCTTCTCTTCTTCTTTTCTTCTCGATTCCTTTTTTTGTTTCTTCATATCTTTGCCTCCTTTATTTCGACCTTTAGGATAATCCATCTGATGCAAGTAAATAATATATAGCATTAGTAAATATTGTTAAGAAATAATATTAAGAAAAGCAGTTAAGAAATTATGATTCTTATTATTATTTATACTCGGTCTGTTATTATGAATTCATATGTCAAAATTTGGGGAAACTATAGACAAAATCCTAGAACTTCTCTATGAAGAACAGATAAACACCGTATATGAACTTGAAAAAAAGGTTAAAATAACCGATACTGCTATTCTTGATTTTATGAGAGACGCAGGACTGATTGAATTGAATATGCAATCCTTAAGGATTACAGAATCAGCAGCGGAGCTTCTAGTTGCAGAGTTATTTCCCTAGCCTTCTCCAAGAAAATTCTTCCTTTATTTGTTGTGATATATTTATCAGACTTGTTCTCCACAAATCCCCGAATTTCCAGAAGTTTAAGATATCTTTCTGCGATTTTAAAATTAAGATTCGTTTTATAAACTATGCTCGTTTTATTAACTCCAGTCTTGGCTACATCCAGGACTTCGACGATTATATCTATTCTACTTCTCCTCATTTCTAGCCCTTCGACTCAATCCAAGTAATTAATACTATATAAGTTTATTGATTTGATGATGATAATGATAATTATAGATAATAGTGTGGTATTGTTTCCAAATTAGGAAAAATGATACTTAGAAAACATTTTAAGCAATACGATACTGTTTGACGCACCCACATGGACGAGTACGAAAGGATCACACAATTGAAAATAGAGAGAAATGCAATAATCCTTGCGCATAATTACCAGCGCGGCGAGGTACAGGATGCAGCCGATTTCGTGGGAGATTCGTTCGGTCTGAGCCAGAAAGCGGTTTCAAGCGGTGCAGACATGATCGTTTTTTGCGGCGTGGATTTCATGGCAGAGAGTGCTGCAGTGCTTAACCCTGATAAGATCGTTCTCATGCCTGAACTCAATGCCCAGTGCCCCATGGCAGCCATGATAACACCTGAGGCTCTGAGACTTGAAAAACAAAAATATCCTGATGCTGCGGTCGTCTGCTATGTCAACACACCGGCGGCTGTGAAAGCTGAAAGCGATATATGCTGCACCTCAGCGAACGCGATAAAGGTTGTGAACTCGCTGGAGGAAGAGGAGATCATCTTTGTTCCTGACAGGAATCTTGCATTGTTCGTGGCAGCAGGCACAGAGAAAAAGATCATTCCCTGGAACGGTTACTGCCCCACTCATCATCTGATACTGCCTGGCGATATACTGCTTGAAAAGGAAGAGCACCCAGATGCCAAGGTTCTCGTCCACCCTGAGTGCAGGCAGGAAGTCATTGCACTTGCTGATAAGGTACTGAGTACTTCAGGGATGTTGAAGTATGCCTCCCAGTCAGGCTCAAAGGAATTTATCATAGGCACTGAAGTAGGGCTTTTGCACAGGCTAAGAAAAGAGAATCCTGATAAAATATTTATTCCTGCCACAAAATACGCCGTGTGTCCTAACATGAAGATGAACACACTCGGCAGCATCATCCGTGCGCTTGAGAAAAAGGAGCACATTATGAAAATCCCTGCGGATATCAGGGTAAAGGCAAAACTTGCACTTGACAGGATGCTTGAAGCCGGCAGGGGTGATTGATGCTCATCCTTGAGCTGATTCGCTATAAGAACTGCGCCATGGCAGGTCTTGCAGCCGTCATTGGCAGCGCCATAGCCTACAGTATTGCGCCGGGGCAGATCATCTGGATGCTGCTGGTTTTTCTTACTGTTTTCCTTGTGACCGGGGCCGGGAACGCGGTCAATGATTATTTTGACGCTGCGATCGATGCTGTCAATAGACCCGGACGCCCCATACCTTCTGGAAGAATAAGAAAAGAATCGGTGCTCAGAGTTTCGATTGTATTATTCGCATCAGGTATTATGATCGCATATTTCATAGGTCAGTCTCTTATTCCTTTTTCTATCGCGGTCTTTAACTCATTCCTTCTTTTTTTCTATGCATACTCTCTGAAAAAAAAGGTCTTTGTAGGGAATTTAAGCGTTGCCTATCTCACAGGTTCAACATTCCTCTTCGGGGGCTCGGCTTATGGTCTGACAGGTGTGCAGGTCATATTTGTGCTGTTTTTCTTATCCATGCTTGCAACCCTTGCACGCGAGATCGTAAAAGCTATCGAGGATATAGAAGGGGATAGAAAAGACGGCGCACTGACACTGCCTATCCTGGCTGGAGAGAGGCGATCTGCTTATATCGCTTCAGCGTTCGGGTTAATTGGCGTGGCTTTAAGTCCGCTGCCTTATCTTATGCGATTGTTCAATGAATATTATCTGTTCGCGGTCCTGATAGCAGATATCGTCTTTTTGTATGCCGTTGCCCTGATATTGAGAAGAAGGCCATCCGGGTCTTCTAAATACTTCAAGGTCGCCATGTTCCTGGCATTACTTGCGTTCGTCGCAGGCAGCATTTTGAACAAAATCCTATAGTACGCCCTTGGTACTCGGTATACCCGAGCCGCTCTGCCTGACAGCCCGTTTCAGTGCGATCCCGAACGCCTTGAAAAGCGCCTCGATCTTGTGGTGGTCATTTTCCCCTGTTACGTTCAGGTGTGCATTGATGCCTGCATTGCTTACCAGAGATTCAAAGAAATGGCGCGTGTTCTGAGGATTGAAATCCCCTATCTTCTGGTTCGCAAAATCGGCATTAAATGCAAGAAAACTCCTCCCGCTAAGATCCACGGCTGCGGATGCAAGCGCCTCGTCCATCGGGACTCTTGCATCCCCGAATCGTTCTATCCCTTTCTTGTCAGCGAGAGCTTTGTGGATCGCGCTTCCAAGGGTTATACCCACATCCTCTATTGTATGATGATCGTCCACAGTAAGGTCGCCCTTTGCCTTTACCATGAGATCAAAGTAGCCATGCCTTGCAAAAGAATTCAGCATATGGTCAAAAAATGCAATTCCAGTATTGATATCAGTGTTTCCAGAGCCATCGAGCAATAGTCTGACTTCGATGTCGGTCTCGTTCGTTTTTCTTGCTAATTTTGATTCTCGCATGATGGCTTTTTATATTAATCAAATGGAATATAAAGGTATTGTTTATCAGCCCTTTATCCGAGCACCTGTTTTATCTTCTCTGATGCCTTTGCAAGCTCGATAAGGATCAATCCAAGACCCGCATCAGGCTCTGTCATGACCACAAGCAGCGCCTTTGATCCAGCCCCCATTGTGATTATCTTACCATCCTTTGATTCCACTATGATCCTTTCAGGAATGCCTTTCCCGAGCTCGGCAGTTGCAGTCTCCGCCGCCCCCAGCATTGTCGCCGACATCGCAGCGAATGTTTCAGCATGGAGTTTTCCGGACACTGTTGAATATATAAGCAAACCATCCCTGCTTGCCACAGCTGAGGCTTCAATACCCCCTATGTTCTTAAGATCATTCAATATCTTTTCAAGCATCTCTACGGTTGTCATGTTTATCGTGTCAATTCTGCAATTTATAAATTATATTGACATTCATACATATTAAATAATTCTATAAATTACTTATAAACTCAAAAGTTTATCAAACATCCACGCATAGAACTTAGCAATATATGAAGTTATTCATGATGAAAGCAATATTGCCCAAATCAAGCAATTTTTAACTCTTTAACTATATATGTAAGATATGTGTAAACTGAGACAATATCAGGCAGTGATGGAAAGGTAGGAAGAAATGATATAAAATGAAGCGGAGAGGAGCGAAAAATGATGATGATGAGATTCTGTACCTTTCAGTCTGTTCTGATCTGCGAAAGAATATCATTATCAGTCTGAAAGAAGGGAAAAAGTCTCTCAGTGAACTGAGGAGCGAGCTTGAAATAAGCTCCACGACAGCCATACATGCATTGAGAGAGCTTGAAAAGTACAATCTCACATCCCAGGGCAAAGATAAAAAATATGTGCTCACAAGGATCGGCAAGATCATAGCTTTGAAATTGATGGATTTCAGTGCCGCTGCAGAGGTACTGAAAAAGCATGAACGATTCTGGCTTGATCATGATCTCTGCGGGATCCCGGAGCATCTGCTTGTGAAGATCGGGTGGTTGAAAGAATCCAGTCTGATTCAAATAAATGCTCTGGATATTATTAAAACGCATAACACATATGTTGATTTTATCAAAAACGCTAAGTGGATCAAAGGGGTTTCTCCTATTTTTTCTTCGGATTATCCTGTTGTATTCAAAAGCATTATTGAGAGAGGCGTCAGCACACAACTTGTATTGACAGAAGCTGTATTTAAAAAAGCAATTGATTCGGTGGGTATAGAGGCTCAAAGGCATGCAATGCGTAATTATCCTTATGAGATATTTATAACCGATGAAGATTTAAAAGTTGCATTTACAGTTACAGATGTTTTCTTTTCACTCGGATTATTTACAAATTATGGAATATACGATACAACGCTGGATTTGATCAGTATTGATGAAAGAGCGGTAAAATGGGGTCTTGAGCTGTTTGAATACTATAAAGGAAGAGCTAAGAAATGTGAATTGTGATTTTTATAGTGGGAAAGACAAACTAAATTCGCTATGCAGAGAGCGATTTTAATTAGTTCAAACCGTGTATAAATGCGAATATTAGACGGGCTTTATGCAAGAGGATATTCTCAGAATAGAAGCAGTGTCACCTCTGGGGAGATTGAGATCTTATCGAATAGCAAATATACTCCTGGAATTCCTGATTTCAACTTCATTGTTTTTAGCAATAAATGGTTCACTGAAGATTTTTTTCTCAGAAACTTTATACAACATGTTCGCTCTGAGTGCTATTATCATTACTTTTTTAATCACATTTAGCACATACGGATTGAACAAACTGACAGACTTAAATGAGGATACAATCAATCTTCCCGAAAGAGCGAACACAATAAAAGTATTAGGACAATTATTTAAATATTCTGTGATTTTTTCTTATATGCTTTCGATATTTTTAGGTTTTCTCGTGGATATCTCTACGCTACCTGTTCTCTTTTTCCCTTTAATTCTTGGTACTTTATACAGTCTGAGGCTATCCAGAAATGTCCCAAGACTTAAAGATATCGCAGGCGTAAAAAATATAACCATAGCTTTAACATGGTCTGTGGGATCGACTTTTCTACCTTTAGTTTATCTTTCAGAAACAAAAATAATGCAAATAACATTGATATTTTATTTATTTTTTCTTAAAAGTTATATAAACAGCATTCTATTCGATGTTCGAGATATCAAGGGTGATAGCGATAATGGAATACGAACAATACCCGTATACCTGGGAATAAAAAAAACAAGAACATTTTTACTCTTTCTGAATACGACCTTCATACCATGGCTTCTAACATCATATTTCCAGGGTTTTTTCAGCAAATATTACTCCCTCCTTTTCTTTAGCGTCATCTATGGTTACGGGTATATTCTGCATTTTTGCAGAGAAGGTAAGAAAATAGGTAAATCCCTGGATTTGCTTGTAGATGGGGAGTGGATACCGATTGCATTCTTCGCATTAGTGATTTCCAGAACGATGCATTTTTAAGCTGTACTTCCACATCTATTCGATATAAATAGCAGGTCTCATAGGGGACGCAAGGCGGCTTTTCCCCCGAGGATCGTACTCTGGAGCATCTGCGCTGTAGATCTCTATACTGCATTCCACTGCACGGCTTATGAAATCCTTTGCTTCGCTCAAAGCGGTCAGATCATCAAAATCCACTTCAAGCATAGAGTCCATCAGTTCAGTCTCCATGCCCTGGATATCAGCGATCACCTTTTGCGCGAACTTTGGAACTTCTCTGGCATGTGCCTTCATGGCTGGGTCGCTCATGAGCGCGTTCATGAGAGCTTTCATATCAAGAACATTGTTTTTTTTCATCATTATGGCTTTTTTCAGCACGCTTTTTTTCCATGAAGCTGCTGTATACAGAATAATCCTTTTTGGTTTTATCTTGATAAGCCTCAAGATCTCCTCTATATCGCGGAGCGTGCTGCCTGTAACTTCCTCCGCAAGCTCAGCACCTTTATCAATGAGCGATGCATCGACTTCAGGGAACCCGGAGAGAGATACGAATTCCCCTCCAATCTTCTCCTCAATTTCTTCACATATATGGGGTGTAAAAGGCGACATTAACCTGACCCAGATTTTGAGTACTTTTTTCCTTGCCGCATTTCCGCCTCTTTTCTCATACCATTTCATATCGTTCATGAGCTGGTAGAACGCATTCTGGACAGCCCTTCGCGTCTGTACTTTATTCAATGCATCCATGGTTTCCCCGATCCTGTACTGCAGCCTGCTCAGGATCCATTTATCAATGAACTTTAATTCGTGGGATTCCTCCCCGTTTATCATATCATGAGCCATTTTATAGAACCGCTCGACCTGCTTCCTTGTAGCTTCGACATCAGCTTTTCTCCAGTCCGCGTCCTGTATATGCTCGGCTGTGCTCAGGATATAAAGGCGGGTGATATCAGCGCCGTAATCTTTAACCGCAGATTTAAGAGTTAGAATAGGTCCTTTTGATTTGCTCATCTTCTCCCCTTCAAGCGACACGAACCCGTTGATCGCGATAGCTCGTGGCCAGTACATCTCCTGAAATATCACCACATGATGGAACAGAAAAAACAGCAGATGGTTTGGGATCAGGTCCTTTCCAGAAGAGCGAAGATCAACAGGATACCAGTATTCTAAATCAGATCTGATATTCTTAATTATCTCAGGCTGGATTGATGTCCTGGCTGCAACGTCTTCGGGTTTTCCATCTCCAAGCAGGCAGTAATCGAAGAACTCCTTTTTCAATTGCTCTGGTCTGAACTTATCAAGGTATTTCGCAATAATATAATAAGACATATATATTGTTGAATCTCCAAGCGACTCGATCATCCACTCTGGATCCCATGGCAGTCTTGTCCCCAGCCCTTTTCTGCGGGCGCAGGCTTTATCCTTCAGCCAGTCGACTTTGTTCTCAAAGTCTACCCTTATCTCTGGCGGGATTATCTGCATATTCCCCAGGCATTTATACACCAGTTCTTTCCATGAAGGATCTGAATAATTCAGGAACCACTGATTCTCCACCATTTTTATAACGCATGTGGCACCGCATCTGCATATTACGGGCTGTTCGCTGAATTCATAGAACACGTCCGCGATCCCTTCTTCTATCAGGTCGTGTGCCAGAACATCTTTTATCTTTGATACAGCCATGCCTGCATATTTCCCCGTGGTCCCGGTCAGCACCCCTCCATGAAACTCCCTCCTGTATACGAGTTTCGTTGCCTCTTCTGCTCCTGGATCGTTCTGGTCTTTCACTTTCAGTTCATTCACAGCATCAACAGCAGGGTATTTTCCATACTCAGGCACTTTTATCAGAGAAATCAGTGGTATCGAGGAAACATCCTCTTTGATACCATATTTTTTTAAATCCGCCCCTTTCAGATCACGAAGCGCAAGATAGTCGTAAGGTGCATGTGCAGGCACGCTCATCACAATACCGCTTCCGTTTTTTGGGCTCACAAAAGACGCAGGCAATATCAGAACAACAGATCCTGTGATCGGGTTGCTGACTTTTCTGCCTATCAGCTCTTCACCTTTGACTTCTCCCATCAGTTCTACTTTTTTATCTGTGAACCTGAGTTTTTCATATGCCTCTTTGCTCACGATCCAGATCTCATCATCAACTTTTATTCTTGCATGCACCACTTCCGGGTTCACCCACAGGTTCGTTACTCCAAAAACCGTCTCAGGGCGAAGCGTGGCACATGGAAGGATCTCACCATCGAGCTTGAATTTGATGAGGGTGTAATCCAGAATCGTGGCATCCTCTCCTTTGAGGATGTCATGGTCTTCGACAGGGTTTTCATCGTTCGGGCACCATCGAACCGGATGTGCGCCCTTTACGACCTTTTCTTTCTCGTAAAGGAGATTGAACTGCCATGTGATGAACCTCTGATAATGAGGGTCTGTGGTCGTGAACTTCCGTCTCCAGTCTATGGAAAAACCAATGCTCTTCATCGCTGCTTCAGCTTCTTTGCTGAAATATTCCACGATCTGCTCAGGTGTCTGGATGTTCTCGAGGACTTCGAGCGGTATCTCATGAAGCTGGTTGTATACCCTCAGGGTCTCTGGATCCTTTTTCTGGATCTGTTCTGCAAGACCCACGATCGGCGTGCCTGTGGCATGAAAACCCATCGGGAACAGGACATTATAACCAAGCATTCTCCTATACCGTGCGATCACATCGCCAATCGTGAAGGTCCTGGTATGACCTGCATGAAGATTTCCATTCAGATAAGGGTAAGGGATCGTGATAAAAAACTTTTTTCTGCTATCTGGCTCTGATTCGAATATCCTGGCATCAGCCCATTTCCTCTGCCATTTTTCCTCTATTTCATGCGGGTTGTACCTGTCTTTCATCGGCATGCTTGCATTACCTATTAGTAAAAAACTTTAACGGTTTAGCAGCAATTTTATTTAGTAAATGAATGTATCAAGAGAATCTTATGGAAAGGTTCAAGACAAGAGATATAGGGATTGTAATCATCATTGGTGCAATAATTTTTGGAGCTTTCATAAGAGAGATAGGATTTGAAACGTTCTTTTCTTTGATAGGTGATGCCAACAAACCGCTTCTTTTTCTTGTGATCCTGTTCAATTTTCTGAATGTCCTTGTCTTCACGATAACATGGAAGCTCCTTATCCCTTCGAATATCAGCCTTAACAAATTATTCAAATTCTACATGGCAGGGACGTTCATCAATAACATCACACCCACGTTCGGCACTGGCGGCGAACCTGTAAAGGCAATGCTCCTTGGAAAAGAGACAGGCAGAAACAAAGCAGAATGCTTCGCAGGCGTGATCTCGCAGAGGATGCTGAACATGTTCCCATTCCTGACGATCGGGGGTCTTGGCATCGGACTTTTTATTTCTAAACCAGAGCTCAGGCTCAATGCCCTGGAGTTATTTGCATTGTTATTCTCCCTTGGGCTTGCCTTCGGCATTTTCTGCCTGATCATCTATTTCTATATCAGGAAAGACAAGCTCTCCTCATTCGTGAACTCATCAATCAGGTTTTTTGCTCCTTTCATCGGACTTGTGAAAAAAGGCTTTGATCAGCGAGCTTATGCCGAAGCAGTACAGGGTTCCATTGATTCGTTTCATGGTGGTTTGAAGAATATTCATCACAACAAAAAAGATCTTCTAAAGGCCACACTGCTCTCTTATTTCGGATGGGTTTTCGATATTCTTGCGATATATGCGGTATTTCTCTCACTTGGAGAAACGCAAATACATGTCAGTGTGCTTATTATCACGTATACGCTCGCGATGATGAGCAGCTGGCTCCCACTTTTTCTTCCTGGCGGTCTTGGCATAGTGGATGTCACCATGGCAGGACTCTTCATATTCAGCGGCGTGCCTATGGAGATCGCAGTGGTTGCAACTGCGCTCTACAGGCTCGTGGCATACTGGCTCAACACAGTGGTTGGGGCTTTTTGCTTATGGTCGTCGCTAAAGCCGGAATAGGTCTTCCTTCTTAAATGTGAAACTTCCTCTGACTCTCACATGCTCTGGAAGCTCGCCAAACCTTGATTTGAGGATCAGGTCAGCGATCTCGGCCTCAAGCACCTTCGCAATCCCGATGATGGACGTGGTCGGTCTGGGGTTGACATCCACAACATACGGCTGATCTCCAAGCACCATGTCCACACCTGCATATCCCCTGCATCCCAGTGACCTCAGGGTCTTTTTTGCAGTTTCGATGATCTCTTCGTTCCTGTCGCAGTAATATGGTACTGTTCCGCCTTTGTATGATACGTTGCCATTGATCTCTATCAGCTGCCTGTTGACTGTAAGCGGAAGCTGTGTTCTCCCTGTTATTATGCTTGCGCTCAGGTGTTCCCCTTCTATGAAACTGGTGGCGATGACGTCTTTTTTCAATGTTCCTGACCTGCTTTTATGTATCCCATCGGACGCGCAGCCGAACCTGGGTTTCACGACGTAATCCCCTTCATAGTCCCCGAATCCTATGGTCTCTGGCACAGGGATCTTTTCCTTCTCAAGCGCACGGGTGCATTCAAGTTTATCTGTACAGAGGCGGACTGCATCTGGAGGACAGCCCAGGTTTGCGGTGTTCTCTTCCACCACCTCGGTGAGATCTCCCAGCATCTCATCAGGCGCAATCACAATGCCTGCATCGCATTCTCTGGATATTCTTTCGATAGACTTTTCAAAGTCCTCAGTTCTGAAAGAAACCCCGCTTTCGATCCTGATACCTGATGTCGGGTATATCACTTCATGACCGCATGAGACAAAGCTCCTGACAAGGACGCCCAGCATCGCCTTCCCCTCGAGTATGAACTCGCGTACACCTGCACCCACTGCGTACTCTGCGACCATTATTTTCATGGGATACAGAAAGGTCTTATCTGTATTAAAGTTGTACGAAAAGGAGAAAATGCATCTAAAACGCGTAAGAACCATAGCAGACTATCAGTTCGGCAAAGACACAGGTGAAGTTTTGTTTCCCGACAGCGTGGAATTCCAGTTCTCGAATACGATGAAGGTGCGCACGATCCTGCTGGATGGAAAACGCATTGCCACGGTCAGGGCCAGAGACGGCATGCTCACCCTCAGCATGGCAGGCGCAGGAAGGCTTCACGGGTTCGTCAAATTCCCCGGACGCAGGGTGGTGGTCAATAGCGATGCCTCTCCTTTTGTTGCAAAGGGCAAGAATGCGTTCGCAAAGCACGTGGTGGCAGCAGACCCTGAGATCAGGGCAGGGCAGGAGGTGCTGGTCGTGGATGAAAAGGATAATCTCCTTGCCACAGGAAAAGCCGTGCTCAGTGCAGTTGAAATGCTGGCATTTAAAAAAGGCATGGGCGTAGAGATAAGAAGCGGGTCAGAGTCTTAGAACTCGCACAGGTTCCACTGTATTTTCCCTTTCATCATCTCATCCAGCCTGTGCGCTGTGTACCCGAAAGGCAGCAGTATGCTCTCTGCCGCACGCATCAGGTATTCATAGTATTTCGTGCTGTCATAACGTGTATTTTCATCAGAGAGTTCAGAGATCACAACCCGTTTCTTGTAGCTCTTTGACCTGTGATCTGTTATGATGTAGCGTACGATCTGACCTGGCTGCATCTCTATGCCTTCCTGCCTGTACTGCTGCAGCGCAGCAGCTCGATCATTGAACTGCCTGTAGTCATCCCAGCTCCGGGACACGCGGGTCTCGAATACCATGTCAGCAGGCGCAAATTCGTTATTCAGAAGGCTTCTGGTGTACTGCCGCAGTACCTGGATCGCATCAGGGATTCTGGTATAGAACTCGGATGCTGTCTTTGCCTCAGCAAGCCGCTTCAGCATTGCCTCCTGAAGGTTTATTATGAGACGGGGCATATCGCTTCGACGCATCTCGATGCCCCGCACCTTCAGCTTCCCGTTTTTCATTACGCCGTAATAGCGGTTCAGTGCGCCTGTGCCGTTTGACTTGTTGGGCAGGAACACTATCCACCTGAATTCGCCCTTCAGCTCAAGAGGTATGCCGATCTTCCGTGTCACAAGCTCGCAGAGCTTCTCAGGGTCGCGCCCTTTCACCCAGAGGCTGTCCACGATGCCGTGCAGTATCTCAAAGCCCGCGCTCTCAGCCAGTTCCATCGTCGTGAGCAGTATCTCACGGCCATAGGCGGTTATTGATTCATGGCACTCGATCCTGCCAAAGCGCGCCTTGTTAAAGCCCATGTACCCGAAGCTTGTCACAAGCAGCCATTTGAGCACGTTCTGCTTCATCTCGTACTCCTCTGCCCTTGCAGGGTCAGCGGCGATCCGCTTCTTATACGCCATCCGCCTCTCCACCAGGGGCTTGATCACCCGCGGGATTAGTCCGATGCGGCGCTCGCAGATGTTGTAATCTGTAAATGGCACACGGTGTCTTGAATCTTTGCAGCAGGCGCAGAGCACGGTTTCAGGCGAGATATTGTGGTTCACCATTATATTGGGGAAAAGGGATGCGAAATCTATCTCGAATACGTTCTCATGCAGTCCGACCTCTGGTTCTATCACAAGTGCACCTCTATCAGCTATGAGCAGTTCCTCTGCTGTCTTCCAGTGCTCTGCAAGATTGCGCTTCCAGGGCACAAGTACGCCGTCATGGAGAGCCTGGTTGACCTGGAGTGCGGTCACTGCGCTGCCGGGGCTCAGGCGCGACAGCTCCTGAAGCGGTATCCCGGTTATGCGCGCAAGGTCTACAAGCCCAGGAAGTCCTCCTTCCCTGAAAAGGAACGAGGATGCATCAAGGTGCAGCCTTCCTGAAAGTAAATATCCACCAGGCTTGTAGAGTATCCTTCCATAGCTGAAATATGATCTTGCGCCTCTGTGAAGCATGACGTCTTTTTCCCTTCCGAGCTGCAGATCAATACTGTGCAGTGCTGCACGGTGGTAGAGATAGGGCAGATCAAAGCTATCCCCGTTCTCTGTGAGTATTATGTCAGGATCAGATGCTGCAATTTCGCTTTCCATCGACCCGATCATTTCAGCCTCGTCTTTATCCTCTATCACAGTATCGCCAGAGATTATGCTGCGGATGGGATCATCAAATGTGACAATCCCCCTTTCCTTTGCAGGCAATACAGAAAGATTCATGCTTGTGAACTCAGGTATCTCGTAGTCAATTGCGTGGGGATCGTCTCCTTTGAGTTTTGCCACTGGAAAGAGGCAATGCTCAAGGAGATACTGCCTCACAGGATCGAGGTCAATATTGTAGAGACCGCATCCTTTCGCCTCAAGCATCGAGGCTGTAACATAGATCGAACCAGGGTCTACAGTGGCGCATATTACCTCTTCAGGCTCCCTGCCCAGGAATGTGCTTTTCTTTTCAGAACATACCTCCCTCACGCCAGGCAGGCTTGTTATCAGATGGCGCAGATCGGGTTTGCCTTCCAGAGAAATATATGCCCTGGGGTAATACACCTCGCGCACAGGCGTGCACCTGCTGTCTTTAATCCATTTTGTTATCGTGCAGGTCTCCGGATCGTACCTGACATCCAGCAGGAACATGCGCAACAGCCTCCCGCAGCGAGTTAAGTTCTTTTTGATGCTCCACGAGTATGGATAAGAAAATAGAGTCCATGGGTTCAAGTGCAGGCGCTACTGTTGCGGATGAAGCATGTTCTCTTGCTTTTTTCATGAGGCTGTCAAAAGCTGCTTTATCCTCTCCACGAAGAGCCCTGCGGAATGCATACATGTCCTTTATAATCTCCTCAAGCAGGTTGCGAAAGGAAGGTACCGTCCTGCCCGTATGCATCACCCCCGGCAAAATCGGTGAACCTCATCTGCCCTGGAGGAACCGGCACGTACTCGAACATATGCCCGTCATCGAATATCCTGACGAGCTTCTTTTTTTCCTCGATGCGTACAACGCGGGAGGCTCTGGATGCAAGCAGTCTATCCCCGTGCCATGACCCTCCAAAGCTTGTTATTGCGGTTATGGTGCCAAAGGTAGAGGTAAGCGACTTCAGGCGCATGAGCAGGGGCTCGAATAACCTCATCCCGTCCACTCCTGAGAACAGGGTGGGAAAATAGGACACTGCAAGCACTTCAGGAGCCCAGCGCTCAAGTGCTTTGTCCAGATTATTTATCAGGGCGTCCATCTGGTATTCGGTGAAGGCACGGGCGACATGGATGCGGGAGAGCGCCTGTTTACCTGCTCCGAAGGACTTTGCCATCCCCGAAACAGCATACGGATCAAAACTGTTCCAGCCGTCCAGAAATACCGCATCCCTGCCTGCTGCAGCTGATGCCGCGCACAGGCTGAACAGAACAGCAGGAATCATGTTCGATGATCCCTCTACCACTGTTATGCACGAGGGCCTGAAGCTGTGAATGTTAACTGGAAGATTACATGGGCTGATGCAGGACATATGGTTTCACATCCATATGTGCAGGTTTGGTATGGAAACTTAAAAGTTCTTGGAAAGAGCGGTGCGAAAGTATTAGCCTATCATCAGTATCGCGATTCTTATGACTATCAAAATCCAGCCTACTGCTACGACAATCCATACCGCTTTTTTTGCTACCTCTGCTATTGCCAGGAAGATGGTCAGTATCACGAGCAGTCCGATGGCATCAACTATAGGAGCCGGGATAGTAACGCCTGAGATAGCATGGATCAGACCGACCATCATTTCACCTATCCAGTGCCCGATGGTATAAATGAAAGCAAGCACAGTGGTTAATATATCTTCAGCCATAGTTTCTCCTTTTCTCAGATCAGACTTTTGCCCTTGGATTCCTGAATATTTGAATTTTGAGTATGCGATCGATCAGGTTAATGAGCTTTTCTAATCGCAATCTGAATCTGATGAAAGGGATCAGTCTTCCTCTACCAAAAGCAATCAATCTGTTCTCCATAAATCTAATATACAGATAGGGGATCAAAAAGACCAGAGAGAAAATGAAGATTCCTGTGATTATGTCAAGAGGATTTGTGGGCGAGAACCACTCAGGATATGCTTTTTTGATATACTCAGGATCAATTAAACTCATAACCATCCCTGGCTGATAGAATGTTTGTTGTTTAACATATAAATACATATTGCAGGAATATTGATGAGAATTATGAAAGCAATCCTGTTTGATCCATTTTCCGGCGCTTCGGGCGATATGACCATAGGATGCCTCATAGATCTTGGGGCGGACGCCGGAAAAGTCAAAAAAGCAATGGAACTGGCTGCTGATGTGGATGTCGGGATTTTTAAAACCAGCAAAAAAGGGATCTCGGCACAATCGGTCAATGTGACGGTAAGAAAAGAAGGAAGCCTTGCATTTCCAGAGATCATAGAAAGAATCAGCTCGCTGAGCCTGAATTCAGAGATCGTATCTGATGCTCTTTCAGTCTTCAACATCCTTGGCAAAGCAGAGGCAAAAGTTCACGGAACTGCACTTGAAAAATTGCATTTCCATGAACTTGGACAGGAAGATGCGATCGCGGATATTATCGGGGCATGCACTGCTTTCCACGACCTCGGACTGAAAGATCATAGAATCTACTGCACTCCGGTATCTGTTGGCAGGGGGTTTGTTGAGTTTTCCCATGGAAAATTCCCGGTTCCAGCGCCCGCAGCGCTTGAGATACTGAAAGAATACTCCCTGCCATGGAAATCAGGACCTGTGGAAGGAGAGCTGCTCACACCCACAGGAGCCGCGCTGCTTGCATATTTCGTGAACGAAAAAGGTGAATGCGCCCAGATGAAGGCAGAGCGTGTGGGCTATGGAGCAGGAAGCAGAGACAGTGCTGTACCCAATGTCCTGAGGATCATCTCTGGAGAGATCGATGATGCGCTTATCTCTGATAGAATCGAGGTGCTTGAGACCAATGTGGACGACGTCACAGGTCAGGTGCTGGGCAACCTCATCGAGGTGATGCTGAAAGAAGGCGCGCTCGATGCTGCAGTGATACCTGCGACCATGAAAAAAGGGCGAAGCGGTCATCTGATCCAGGTGATCACGAAAATCCAGGACTCAGGAAGGCTTGTCAGAAAAATAATCGAAGAAACAGGCTCTCTCGGCGTCAGGATAATACCGATAAAGCACCGGCTGATCGCTCAAAGAGAGATCCTCGATGTGAAGCTCACGATAAACAGCAGGGAATTCCCTGTCTGCATCAAGATCGCCAGGGATCTGAATGGAGTTCTTCTGAATATCTCTCCTGAATTTGAAGATTGCAAGAAAACTGCGCTTTCAGCCGGTATTCCTGTGAGGGATGTCATTCGACTGGCTGAGGAAGAGGCGAGGAAGAGCTTTTCCTGAGCGCACGCTTGATATCCATCCTGTAGGTCCAGTCATGCCTGAGGTACCCTGGCAAAAGCTGATTTGCCATGCTTGCTTCAGGCTCTGTCAGCAAACCTTCCAGTGACTGTATTCCGAGCGCTTCTTCAAAACCCTGCCTCAGCATTGTTTTCACTGCTTTTATATCTGTAATCCCGATCTCTTTAAGAGTTATCATCCCTTCTCTTGCTGAGGCAACTGGCCTCAAGTTTTTCGTGGGGTTTTTAAGTATTTTATCCATCAGTTCAAAATCGAAATCCATCAGCAGGCTGCCATTGATCAGCACTGCACCGTTGAGACGACCCTGCGCATTTCCGGAAATTTTCCTCCCTTTTGAATAAACCGCATTTCGAGCAGGTTCAAGTTCTCCTTCTGCACCAAGCTCAAAGAGCGCATCCACCACCCCGCCAAGCACCTTTCTGTATGCATCCTGAATATCGCGGGGTATTGCTCCTTCTTCTCTTCCTATGACCGAGTAAAGTATCTGGTTCCTATCACAGAAGCCGCATCCACCTCCCAGTATTCTTCGCACTATGCCGATGTTGTTATGTCTGCAGTAGTCTGTATGGATCTCATCCTCGACGCATTGATGATAACCCAGATATACCACTGGCGAGCGGACTCGCCAGAAAAGGATGGTCTCAGGAGCCATACCCGAACCCACATGCTTTGCAATGGATTCAAAAACTGCTGCACTGTAATAGCCGTCTATCTTATCAAGGTCAAGGAAACGCCATGTCATTGGAGGTCTTTTCTGCCAGCAGATGAAGATATAGCTTTCCTCAATACCCAAGATCTTTTTCTTTGATATTTGAAAATACAGCAAATACAATCGCGGAAACTCCCAGCGCAATTAATGTACCCCTGATCGACCAGTCCATCATCGCGCCGACTGCGATATTCAACAAAGCGGTCAAAATGCGCCCCATCATTAAGATGGTGGAGAGTATCATGGCACGATTGGCTGCAGGAATATGAATGTTAAAATACGAAGAATACAGTGGCGCTCTGATCTCCCAGAAGCCAATTATTAAAAAGATCAAAAATATTGTGATAGCTAAATTTATGGTAAATGCGCTTGCGATGAAAGCAATTCCTGGAATTAATAATGTCATTCGGATCAAGTTTTTCTTTCCGAAAATCTTTTCAAGATGTAAAAGCTGCGCCAGAAGAATTATTGAGAAAATATTCATTCCTGCCGAAACCCATCCATAGATTCCTATGTCTGCATTAGAATTCTTAAGCATAATCTGATACAGCCATGTTATATAAAAAAGCAGCGAACTTCCAAGGATTGAATCAATTATCAGTGGGCGCAGCTTTTTATGTTCTCTGATGAACATCAAGCTTTCTTTAATTATAAAAATATAATGCTCTCTTTTTTCAATTTTGTTCGAAGGTTCCTTTAAGGTGATTGCGATAAATCCTGCAAGAATTGAAGGAATCACAGAAAAAAGCATGGGATAATTTATTCCGAAGTTTACCGCCATAATGCTTCCGATGGGCGATGCAATCACGAACGCAAGCATGGGCATGGCGGAATATTTTGCAAAAACACTTTTTGAGCGGGAAGTAATGTTAGCCGTCTTGAGGGTGTCATAGATCATGGCTTCATCAGCCCCTGAAATAAAAGCTGTGCCAAGCGCCCATAAAAAATCAGCTAAAAGAAAAGCATAGATATTTGGAATGCTGCCGAAAATCAGAGCTGCAAAAGCGGTTATGAAACAACTTAAGATGATCGATGTTTTCCGCCCGAATCTGTCAGCAAATAAGCCAGTAGGCACTTCAAATGCAAAAATCCAGAATAGAAACCAGGATTGCAGAAGAAGAGTCTCACTGAAACTGAGCCCGCCCCATCCAGTGAAAAAAGGAATAATAACGGCTTCAAAAAATTGCAGATTAAAAA
Source organism: Candidatus Methanoperedens sp. (assembly GCA_027460465.1). Taxonomy (GTDB): domain Archaea; phylum Halobacteriota; class Methanosarcinia; order Methanosarcinales; family Methanoperedenaceae; genus Methanoperedens. Next base: position 53,160 of record JAPZAV010000153.1, read on the forward strand.
GAAAGCTAATAATATTCATTTTTTGTATATTTGCAAACATCTGTAATACCTTTAAGATCTAAAAATTCGAGATCGTTTATGTTTCTTTAATTTTTTTCTGAACATCTCTGGTGATATCAAAGAGCAAATCGTCCAGGCATTCTTTACCAATGTTTTGATATGCTCTTCTCACTCCTATTCTTCTGAACCCGGCTCTTTCCAGTGACTTTATTGCAAAGATGTTTTCAATAGTTGCAGATGCAAAAAGAGAGTTCAATCCAAGCGTAGTAAAGCTGTAATCTACCAATCCTCTGAATATACTATTCCCCATGCCCTTGCCTCTAAACTCGATTTCGCCTATGAGGCATGAAACTTCACCCGTGCACTTCTTGATATGATATATTGAAGCAAAACCTATTGCCACGTTCTGGAAATAGACCAGAAAATCCTCGTCTTCAGAAGTCAATATAGCTATCCTGAGTTCTTCCTCTCCGCTCGAAGTAGAGGGCTCCATATACTTCGTAGCTTTATCATCACTGAACCACCTGGCAAGTAGAGGAGCATCCTCGGCTTTGATCCGTCTAAATAAGAGATTTTCAAAATTGAAGCTGATATTTTTATTCTGGTCTTCCGGATGCACCGCATTTTCGAAGGCTGAATTCAAAATCATCTGAACGATCTGCGAGTAACTCAAGCCTGCCGCGCCTGCTGATCGCACGAAACCACTCCCATCTGGATTTATACATGGATTGGGATTAACTTCAAGCACAAAGACTTCATTTTCCCGTATTCGCAGATCCACTCTTGCATATTCCCTTACTCCAAGGGCTTTGCAAGCATCAAGAGCCAGCATTTCTATCCTTTTAATGAGCGAAGGTTCCAGTTCTGCAGGGCATTTAGGTATGGTGTTCTGGTAATAGAAACTATCTTTCTTCCATTTTGCCTCAAATGTTACTATTTTAGGCATATCATCAGGAAGAGTAAAGACGATCTCGGAAAGAGGAAGAACCTGAGTGCCTGGTCCAATCCGAAGGATAGAAGCATTTATTTCCCTGCCATCGATGTACTCTTCTATCAGGACTGGTTGATGGTAGGTTTCAATAATATTCAGCACATTTTTCCTGAATTCATCTTGATTCATTGCTACCGAATTAGCAGTTATACCAGCGCTTGCATCCTCTAAACATGGTTTTACTATCACAGGAAAATCAAGGTCTAAAGATTGATCAACGCTTTTGATTATCTGAAAACGAGGGGTTGATATTCCTTCTTTCTCAAGAAGGATTTTGGTAAGATACTTATTCCTGCTTATCTCAAGAACATCAGGAGGCGAACCTGTGTAAGGTAATCCAGTCAGCTCAAGTAAACCTGCGACATAGGGTTCAGCTTTAAGATTATTCCCGAAACCTTCAGCGAGATTGAACACAGCATCGCATTTGAGGAGAGCAGATAATACGTCAGTGGAGCATCGCAATGGAATAGCCTCATATCCAGGACCTTCCAGTGCTTTCTTCACCGCTTTAACTGTTTCAAGAACCTCCAATTCTGCCAGATTTTCTATTTCAGTTAAACCTGATTGCTCCGTTGGCAGGTTATAAAGCACTGCCACTTTCATAATCTCATTCCTGCCCGTTTTAGTGCTGCCATGAAAATTTCTCCTATCATCTCTTCGTATGTATAGCCGGCTGTGTAAGCAGCTTTCGGAAATCTTGAGTTTTCCTTCGGGTCTGGAATCAATCCAGGTAAAGCATTGACATCAAGGACACTGGGATTCCCTTCATCATCCAGTCTCATATCTATCCTGCAGAAATCCCTGATCTCAAGGACTTCAAAAGTTCTCTGCGCTGTCCTTTCAATTTGCTGCTGTAACTCATTACTTATTTGCGCAGGGCAGAATGTTGTATCATAATCATTTCTTGCTGAATCATATACCCACTTGACGTCATAGCAGTCAAACTTTGGCACACCAGCTGGCAGTGAATCAAAGCAAATTTCCACAATGGGAAGAACCCTGGGAGGATTTCCAAGCATTGCAACGGTGAATTCTCTGCCAGAGAGAAATTGCTCTATCAGCACTGGCTGGCGATAATGTTCTATTATCTCTGCTGCAGCACTCCGAAGTTCATCTTCGTTCTTTACAACAGACTTCGCTGTAATTCCTTTGCTTGAGCCCTCGCAATTAGGTTTCAAGAATAGGGTGGATTCAAAGCCGATGTTCAGCTTTTCATCTGCTTTCTTAAGAAGTTGAAATCGCGGGGTACGGATCCCATTTGAGCAAAGTACCTCCTTCGTCCTTCGTTTATCAAGGGTTATTGACATGGTTGTAACCCCTGATCCTGAATAAGGTATGCCAAGCATCTCGAGCATCGCGGGTATATGAGCTTCTCTGGATTCTCCTTTTATCCCTTCCGCTATGTTAAAAACAAAATCGGGCTTTTCGTTCTTTATTTTTCCATAAGCAGCCTCGTCCCCTTCGATCACAATAACTTCCCTGCAATAGTTGAGAAGTGCCATTTTTATCGCTTCAACCGTAGCAGAAGAGTCAAACTCAGCGAATACATCCGTATTCTCATGTGAATAGTTCTCAGGCTGAAGGTTACAGGTTATCGCCACCTTCAGATCATATTTTCGGGTTTGAATACTCATATATTTCTCCTTTATAATTGGAGATTACCGCTTTTTCTTCATCCAGGCAAATGATGTACTCGGGCGGAATTATTGGTACCTTGCCACCTCCAGGTGAATCTATGATCAAGTGTGGGACACACAGGCCTGAAGTAAACCCTTGAAGGCTCCTGAATATCTCGAAACCTTTCTGTATACTGGTCCTGAAATGTTCCACCCCCTTCACTGGATCGCAAAAGTAGAGATAATAAGGGCGAACTCTGTTTTTTACCAGCTTTTGCATAAGTTCTTTCATTACTTCACAGTTATCGTTTACCCCATGCAGAAGAACGGTCTGGCTTCCAAGAGGAATTCCACCGTTTGCAAGAAGCATAAGTGCACGTTCACTTGATGGATTTATCTCGCTGGGATGCTCGAAATGTAAGTTGATGTACAGCGGGTGATATTTTTTGAGTATGTTCACCAGTTCGGGAGTAATTCTCTCAGGAACGACAGAAGGTATGCGAGTGCCTATGCGGATAATCTCGACATGAGTTATAGACCGAAGCTCTCTCAGTATAATATCTATTTCGCTGTTTGTCCTCATAAGAGGGTCACCACCGCTGATGAGTACATCACGGATTTCCTGATGCTCCCTTATATAATCAGTTCCTATGAAAATCTGTTTCATAGGTATCTGTCTTTCCCTGCCCACCTTTCGCTTCCTCGTGCAGAAACGGCAGTAAATCGGGCATGTCGAGCTTATCATAATAACAGCCCTGTCCGGATAGCGATGGACAAGACCTGCAACCTTTGTATCTCTTTCTTCTTTTAGCGGGTCTGGTGCGTTATGGACATCGCATAGCTCCTCAATGCTGGGGATGCACTGCTTCCAGATAGGGTCATCCTTCTCCTTTATAAGTCTTAAAAAATGTTCACTAATCTTCATGGGATAAATCCGCTGGACTTGCTGTATTTCCTCCATGTCAGCGCCCATACGTTCTAAGAAATCCAACAAATTCTCTTCGTTTTGAAACATACGCCTTTACCACCGAAACTGTATAGTTTCTATCGAAAACTCTGATGAGTAAGTTGTTAAATTCTTTATATATTTACCATCAAGTCCACCTGTTTTCAATAGTTTTCAACATGGTCAAGTTACATTACTATAAAAGTCTTACGATTTCATAATATTAATAATAATCATTTCGATCTCATCCCCTCCTTCAGCTCCCCTGCCAGTGCCTCAAGCCTCTGCTCCACCTCTTTCCCGCTCGCGATGATATCCACGAAAGCAGACCCGACAATAACCCCTTCTGCTCCGGCGCTGATCATCTCAGCAGCCTGCCTGCGGTTTGAGATCCCGAAACCCACTGCTTTAGGCGTTTTTGTCCTGACCCTTCTGATCAGATCGCGTGTCGAGCCAGAGATATCAGACCTGGCTCCGGTGACTCCCAGGCGCGCCATAAGATAGATGAAACCCGATCCCTGAGCCAGTATCCTCTTCATCCTGGATTCGGTCGTGGTGGGAGCGATGAGGAAGATGAGATCCACGTCGTTTTCTTTGCATAGAACCGAAAGCTCCCCTGATTCCTCAGCAGGAAGGTCTGGAACAATGATACCTGATATTCCTGATGCAACGCAGTCTTTTACGAATTTCTCAACTCCTCTTCTGAATATAAGATTGTAGTATGTCATGACCACAAGCGGAACATCTGTGTTCAATGCACCCACTATCCTGAAATAAACATCCGGCGTCATCCCTCCATTCAATGCCCGCTCGATTCCTGCCTGTATTGTGGGGCCGTCTGCAACAGGGTCTGAGAAAGGCAAACCCAGCTCGATGATATCCGCGCCTCCTCTTACAAGTGCTTCCACATATCTTTCTGTGGCTTGCGGTGATGGATCGCCGGCGCATATGTAAGCGATCAAAGCCCCTTCGTTTTTGTTTTTCAGTTCATTGAATTTTTCACGTATCTTCATTGTTTCACGCCCAGCACTGTCTCAAGATCTTTATCTCCTCTTCCTGAGATGTTTATTACAGTGACATCACCCAGCTCTCCTGAAGCTGCAGCTTTCTTCACATAGGCTATTGCATGCGATGATTCAAGCGCAGGGATTATGCCTTCGAACCTGCACAGGTCATGGAACGCTTCCAGGGCTTCGCTGTCAAGTGAATAGCATGGCATGATCCTCCCGATATCAGCCAGATATGCAAGCTCTGGACCCACACCTGCATAATCAAGACCTGCGGCTATTGAACTTGATTCAAGTATCTGCCCGTATTTGTTCTGCAGCACTTTTGTGCGTGCACCATGAAGCACGCCTTCTTGGCCTGCGCAGAGCGATGCTGAATGCAGCGCCTCTTTTTCCGTGGTTTTCAAGCCGTTTCCGCCTGCTTCTACTGAAAAAAGATCAACATCCTCCTCCAGGAAAGGATAAAAAATGCCCATTGCATTGCTTCCTCCTCCTGTGCATGCCACTATGGAATCAGGGAGTCTTCCTTCCCTCTCCATCATCTGCGTTCTCGTTTCCTTTCCTATGACACTCTGGAAATCGCGCACCATTGCTGGATATGGATGCGGACCAACAACAGAGCCCAGCATATAATGCGTGGTCTCGACATTTGTAACCCAGTCGCGCATGGCTTCGTTGATGGCATCTTTCAATGTCTGGGATCCACTTTTTACAGGGATTACTTTTGCCCCCATCAGTTCCATCCGGTAAACGTTCATGCGCTGTCGGACTGTATCCTTTGCGCCCATATAGACCTCTGTCCTGATCCCGAAAGCAGCTCCTGCCATCGCGCACGCCGTGCCGTGCTGTCCTGCTCCTGTTTCTGCGATGATCCTTTCTTTCCCCATGTACTTTGTCAGGAGCGCCTGTCCGAGTGTATTATTCAATTTATGCGCTCCGCCGTGGATCAGATCCTCGCGTTTAAGATATATCTTAATACCGTATTCTTTGCTAAGCCTTTTTGCATGATATAGAGCGGAAGGGCGTCCTGCAAAGTCCCTGAGATAATAATTCAGCTCCTCATTGAAAGCTGGATCGTCTTTATGCTTTTCATACTGTTCTGTAAGCTCTTCAAGGGCAGGCATCAGCACCTCAGGTACGAACTGCCCACCATATTTGCCAAATTTTGTTGATCTAGATTCCTGCTTCATATTTCTGCATCCTTTTGCAACGCATGTACTAACTCGTAGGTCTTTTCGTAAACATTTCCCTGCATGATGGATGTTCCCACAAGGATCGCATCTGCACCAGCTTCTATCATGCGGAGCGCATCCCCGGTGCCTGATATCCCACTTTCGCTCACAATTATCCTGCCGCTGATAAGCGGTGCAAGCTTTTCAGTGGTGGATATATCAACCTTCATGGTTGTCAGATCTCTGTTATTGATCCCTATTATGCTGGTGCGTGTGGAAAGTGCATCCTCAAGTTCTTTTCTGTCATGGACTTCAACCAGGGGTTCTCGACCGCTGAAAACTGCCTCATCAACGAATTCATCGAGCCTATCGCCGAGAATCCCTGCGATCAGCAGGATGATATCACTCTGTTCCTCATAAATCTGAGCTTTATCTATGATGAAATCTTTTCGCAGCACAGGAAGCTTCACTGCCTGCCTGACGGATTTCAGATTCTCGATGCTTCCCTTGAAATATTGCGGCTCTGTAAGCACGGATATAGCAGCAGCTCCACCTGCTTCCATCTGTCCTGAGATCACTGCTGCATCTTCCGGAGTTACAGTCCTTATATATCTGGATGGAGATGAGGGCTTGACTTCCGCTATCACGGGGACAAGTTTTTCCTGTTTTCTTTGCTTTATGATCTCTTTGAAATTTCGGAAAGTCAATAATCCTATTTCCAAATTTTCAGAGGAAGGAATTCTCTTTTTTGTTGATTCCAGTATCTCGTTTATTATCTGGTGCATGATCCTGTATATTGTACATTTAAGTACATTGATGTACAATTATGTTCATTGTATATAAGGATTATGGAATCCTCTGCAGATCTCTTTATGCTCGCAGTATCTGCACTTCCCTTTTAGATCATATATCATGTCAGCCTGCATTTTTTACTCAGACGTTCCAGGAATTCCTTGATCGTTTCTATCACCAGCTCCATCTGCAGCCTTGGCTCAAAGAAGTTCCAGAAAATATTTTCATAGGATTCATGACCTGTGAACATGTTCCATTGAATTTCATCAAGATGCCTGTGCCCCCTTCGCTCGTCTTTTCTTGCAATGTCCATATGAGCCATTGATAACACTTCATGAGAAGAGATTATGTTATTTAGCCTGAAGAGCATCCTGCCGTAAAGGTTTTCTGTAATGAACATTTTCTTGCACAGAGGATAGTAATATTTCTTGAAAGATTCCTTTGAAATCCCGTGATCGAAGACAGATTTGACGGCAATCTGCACAGAGTTAAAGGCAGACTCCAGCCCGTTCTTGTAATACCTTGAGTATCCAGCATCTCCGATTATGAGAATGCGATCTGCAAAAGGATTTTTTGCATTCGTAACAGGGATCTGCGTGCAGCAGCGGCAGCAGATTTTTGGGTTCTCAGGCAGCATCTTTGCAATCAGCGGCCCGGATAAAAAATCGCGAAGATTTTCTGGCTTGACATCATTGCCAACCATGCCGATCGTTAAAAACCTTTTCTTGGGGATCATTATCCCATAATCAATACCCGGCAGTCCGAAAGAGTATATGTAGATCGTGTTTTGAATGAATTTCTCTATATGCTGTTCTCCACAATCGATTTCTATGAGGCATGCCTTTGTGGTCTCAGGAGGCAGGTAACCCACCTCCATGAATTTCTTCATTATCGGGTTTCTTACTCCAAACGCCCCCACCAGCAGATCCACGTTATGAAAACCCTGACCGTATCCTATTGTGATTTTATCTTCCCTGTCCTTCGGAAAGATCACTTCCCTGACAGACTCCTGTACTAACCTTGCCCCTGATTTTATGGCTTGATCCAGTAAAAAGCCGTCAAAACCTCCATCCAGAGGTGAGCAATAGGGCCCGTTTCCGCGAAACATTGTCACGATATTGTCTAACCTGGTTTTCTTTTTCACGTGTAGATCGCCGCCTTTTGCAACGAAACAATAGCTATCTATGGTCTGCATGGTCAATTCTTCAGGCAGCATTATACCATTCTGTTTCAGCTTTTTGCTGAGCCGCTCGTTGATCACACCAACACAGCCTTTACACCCCTTCGGGCCGGCTTCGGAGAACTGCCTGTTGTTGTAAATGGTCACATTAACATCAATTCCTTTCCTGCTTGCATACTCACACGCAAATTTGGCAAACAGGCTTCCGGAAGGTCCTCCGCCTATGATTGCGATTTCCGAGCCGCTGGTGATATAAAGCCCTTTTTTGTATTTTGACATGTTATGATAGCTAATTATCCTGAAACAAAATATAGTATAGACCTGATGTCCAGCGATGTGAGTGTTCAGGTAAATTTTATAAGGTATCAGATATCAGTTCTAACATAAGGACATACCATTGCTCAAATCTTGAACTGATATTGGAGGAGGTGATGAAATATGAATCAAGTTGAGGATCAAGAAACTCCGCCCGGAGTGGCATCAAGGGTCATTGTTTCCATAATCGTTTTCTTTGGCCTGCTGATCTTTTCGATAATCTACGTGGCATTTTTCGCATCATCGTTCAGTCTTTTTCAGCAGATTGCAGTTATTCTGGTCGCCTTACTTGTCGGGATAGTGATACTCGGGGTGATGTGGACTTCCTGGAGCATTAATTTAATAAAAAAATCGTAGTTTAGAGGATAAATATGTTCATAGGTCATTTCGGAGTTGGATTTGGAGCTAAAGCTGCAGCGCCAGGAGCGTCGCTCGGTACGATGTTCCTGGCTTCTCAGTTCATCGACATTTTGTGGCCCACGTTACTTCTTCTCAATGCGGAACGGGTAAATATCGTGCCAGGGATCACGAAGGTCACACCACTCGATTTCATCTATTACCCTATATCACACAGTCTCCTTGCTGTTCTGGGCTGGGCGCTGCTATTTGCCGCAGTCTATCACTTTCTCAGGCGCTATCCACGAGGGACAGTTGTTCTGGGATCAGCCGTTGTCAGCCACTGGGTTCTCGACGCCATTGTTCACCGTCCCGACCTTCCTTTATATCCAGGCAGCCAGTATCTTATCGGCTTCGGGCTGTGGTCATCTCTCCTGGGGACAGTAGTGGTCGAGCTCCTGATTTTCGGCATCGGTGTGGGATTGTATCTCAGAACGACCGGACCTGCTGATAGTACTGGCGTCTGGGCGCTCCGGGTGCTTGTGGTCTTTTTACTCGTGATATACCTGGGAAACCTGTTCGGGCCACCGCCTCCTGACGTCACAGCAATTGCATGGACGGGACAGGCACAGTGGCTTCTGATCCTCTGGGGCTACTGGATAGACAGGCATCGCGTTGCAGTACAAAGATAATCGACATCAGTACATACTCATGGAGAAAGTATAATAATCAATGGAATAATCCTTAAGTCAATGGCCAAGGATTCGATAGGCGTAATATTCGGGAAAACCGGATCCCTGAATTTCAGGTTCGCAGTTTCAGACAGCGCATCCACCAAACGGTCGGATTATGTCAAGGTGTGGCATGAATCTGACGGCTGGACGCTTGCTCAGATCAACTCGATCACCCGTTCAAGCGAAGATTTCTCTGTCGAAGAAGCTGTGGATGTGGCTGAGGGATCTGTCAAAGTGGGAGATCTGAACGAACAGATCATTGCAGAAGCCAATGTCATAGGCGTGAGAGAAAAAAATGGAGCGCTGCGCGTCCCGAAATCACCATTCAGCCCGGGAGATAAAGTCTTCAAGGCAGATGAGGTTCTCATAAAACAGACGCTTGGACTGATGCGCGGGGATGTTTACATAGGGCTTCTGGAAGGACAGAACATCCATGTTAATCTTGATGCAAACAACCTTGTGCAGAAGCACTGCAGCATCCTTGCCAAGACCGGAGCAGGAAAATCATACTCATCGGGTGTCATCCTTGAGGAACTCCTCGAAAAAGGCGTTCCGCTCCTTATCATAGACCCGCACGGTGAGTACGCCACGCTAAAGTTCCCGAACGATGACAGAACTGCGAACTTTGAACGGTACGACATCACTCCTAAAGGTTATGCTTCCCAGATCACGGTCTATACGCCTGCGAACAAGGTGCTCAACCCTACTGCGGACAGTCTTTTCAGGATGAACGGGATCAACCTCGGGATAAAGGATTTTGCACAGTTTTTTTCAGAAGAGCGGTCTCAGAACGAGACAGGGATACTGTTCGAAGCGGTCTCAAAGCTCAAATCTGAAAAATCAACATATACAATTAACGATATCATTTTTGAAGTAGGGCAGAACAAGAGCAAAGTGAAATGGAACGTCATCAACAAGCTTGAGGCGCTGAAGGAAACCGGGATATTATCTGATAAAGCCACTGGCATAAACGAACTGATCAGGGAAGGAAGGGCATCTATTATTGATATGAAAGGCGTGAATCCAGACCTTCAGGCAATGATAGTGGCCAAACTGTGCAGCGATCTTTTTGAAGCGCGAAAGCTCAACACAGTCCCGCCTCTCATGCTCGTGATTGAAGAGGCTCATAATTTCTGTCCAGAAAAAGGGTTCGGTGGTACGGTGAGCTCTGACATTCTCAGAACAATAGCCTCTGAGGGCAGGAAATTCGGGCTCGGTCTGATGGTGATTTCACAGCGTCCGGCACGGGTTGATAAGAATATCCTCTCGCAGTGCAATACCCAGATCATCATGAAAGTGACAAATCCGAATGATCTTCTTGCGATCAGTAAAGGTCTTGAAGGTATCAGCTCCGAAGTGGTGGACGATATCAAGAGGATCACTCCCGGGGTTGCCATGATCGTCAGCACCTATATCGAGCGCCCAATACTTGTGGATATCAGGACAAGAAAAAGCAAGCACGGTGGAGCGAGCGTACCCGTTGTAAAAGCACCCATTTCCGAGGCGTCAAAATCAAACGATACCTCCGGGGCATTGAGTGATTTATCCAGGGCGATCACTGAAACGCCGAAGACCATCATGGAGGCGCCCAGAACAATCCTGGACAGAGCTAAAACGATCATTGAAATGGAAAAAAAGGAACCTCTGCAGCAGCAGGAGGTCGAGGAGCCGATCAAAGAAGAAAAGAAAAGATCGAAAGAAAAAAACGGTGTGAGTCTTTATAAGAAAATGTTCGGCTCGAGGAAGAAATGACAACGCTGAAGGAAAAGGCAAATTCGGGCATTGTTACAGCTGAGATAAAAAAGGTTGCTTCAAAAGAAGGGGTCAACGCAGAGACCGTACGGAAGTTACTTTCTGAGGGAGCGATTGTCATCCCGAAAAACATCAACAGCAGGTCCGAATCTATCGGGATCGGAAGGATGATGCGAACCAAGATCAATGCCAACGTGGGAACATCAAAGGACTATGTTGATATCGAGACCGAAATACAAAAAGCGGTCACAGCGGAACGATACGGCGCAGATACGATCATGGATCTATCCACAGGGGGCGACCTTGATCAGGTACGCAGACGAATTATGGAAGCGGTGAAGGTTCCTGTTGGCTCTGTCCCGATCTATCAGGCAGCAGGAAACGGCGTGGCGAATATGACGTCTGATGACATGTTCAATGCCGTAAGAAAGCATGCGGAAGATGGAATAGATTTTGTTACCATACATGCAGGCGTGAACCATGAGTCCTTCAGGCGCCTGAAGAACAGCGACAGGATACTCGATGTGGTGAGCAGAGGGGGCGCTTTCACACTTGCGTGGATGAAGCATAACTATGAGGAGAACCCGTTCTATTCAGAGTTTGACTATCTGCTCGAGATCGCAAGAGAGTACGATCTGACCCTGAGCCTTGGCGACGGGATGCGCCCCGGCTGTATAAACGATGCCTCGGACAGAGCCAAGTTCGAGGAATTCATCCAGCTCGGGGAGCTCGTGAAAAGAGCGCGTGCAAAAGGTGTTCAGACCATTGTCGAAGGGCCGGGGCACGTGCCTCTGGACGAAGTGGGATTATCTGTGACAGCAATGAAGCATCTCACAGAGAATGCACCGATTTACCTTCTCGGACCGCTTGTTACAGATATTGCGCCTGGATATGACCACATCACAGCAGCCATCGGCGGCGCTGTTGCAGGGATGTATGGCGCTGATTTCCTGTGCATGACAACCCCTTCCGAGCATCTCGCGCTCCCTGATGTGGAGGATATTAAAGAAGGAACCATCGTTACCCGCATTGCAGCTCATGCAGCAGACCTTTCCAAAGAGGGAGTAAAAGAGAGGGCGCGAGCCTATGACCGCGAGATGGCGCTGGCGCGTAAGGAACTTGATTGGAACAGGCAGTTCAACCTCGCCATAGACAGCGAGAAAGCCCGCAGGATACATGCCAGGAGCAGAAATGTTGAGACCTGCAGCATGTGCGGAGAGCTCTGCTCTATTAAAATGATGCGGGATGTGATGAAGAAATGAATGCCGAAGAGATAATCCGGTTATTGAACGATGATTTTGTGCATGAAATAGAAGCCACGATGGTCTATGTGAGGAACGCTTTTGTCATGACTGAGTGCGACCCGAGCAGGGTCACGGAAGCGATCGGTGTTGACGAGATGAGGCACATGAACTGGCTTGCCGACCTGATCGTGAAAAGAGGAGGAAAGCCGAGCATGGAGCACCATACGCTTGATTTCGGGGGTGATGATCTTCGAGGACAGCTGCAGATGCAGGTCGCGCTTGAAACAGAAGCCGTCGAGAGGTATAAAAAGCATATCGAGATGGTGGGAGATGCTGATAAGGAAGTCGTTGGCGTTCTGAGGCATATCCTTGATGAAGAGAAGCGGCACAGGAAAGAATTCAGGATGAGACTTGAAAAGGTTATATAATTTTTGAGCAATTTTAATCAGAGCTGCAAAATCGCCAGCCCTGGCTATAAAAGACTTTCAAAGTCTCTGAAAATATCTCATGATCATTATGATTCAATAATCATTTTTTCAGTAAACAATATATATATCTTGTTAGAAATATACTGCGTAATACTAAAGGTGATGGTATAATGAATGGACTTGATTTCATTGAAACATTTATAGAAATATATAATGCCGGAGCAGCGTTTATTTTGATTTTCCTGATCGGCCAAATAATCCTCATGATGCGCAAGGTGGATAAGGATCTGCTGAAGGCAAGATTATTTCTCAATGAAGTCGTGATGCAGAGAACATGGATTTATATCTCCATCGCTGGAGCAGCATTTGCCCTTAATACCCTTATAAAGATTATGATCAGGTTCACAACAACCGGAGAAATGCTCAGCGGCTTTTTCCTGATCGAACTTTCCCAGTTCATTTTTCTGGTTGCTTTCATCCTGGCAGTTTATAACTGGTACGTATTCATAGGTAGTTTTGTCAACAGGAGGTAATTTTCATTCATTTCTCAAGGCAATAGGTGCAGGAACCATTTTTCTGCAGATGCTCCCTGCATAGCCATCCAGAAGCCTGGATATCCCTGCACACAGCGCAGAGATTGCTCACTGCTTCATTCGGTGCAAGTTCTTCCACAAGGCTCTCTGCAAGCTCCTGTATCCTTTCCTCTATATCCTGTGAAAAAGTGATCTCTTTTCCTCGCTTGGCGCTCACATACTGGGAAACTGCAGCTTTGGATAATCCAAGTTTACTGGCTACCTGCTGCTGCGGGAGTCCTTCATCGATCAGAATCCTTGCCAACTCGGCCCGGATTGCTGGAAGGATCTTTTGAACCACGATCTCGCAGGGTGGTCTCATTTTTTCCCTGATTTCTCACGATAATCCTTTATCGCAGCATGGAGTCCATCCGCAGCAAGGTTTGAGCAGTGCATTTTGATGGGCGGCAGTCCATCAAGCGCATCTGCCACATCATTCCTCGTTATCTTGAGTGCTTCTTCGATGGTCTTGCCTTTTGCCATCTCAGTGACCATGCTGCTGGTCGCGATCGCTGCGCCGCACCCGAAGGTTTTGAATTTTACATCCTCGAGCCTGTTGTCTTTCACCTTTATATATATCCACATGAGGTCACCGCATACCGGGTTTCCCACCTTGCCTATGCCGTCGGCATCTTTGATCTCACCGACGTTTCTCGGGTTTGCAAAATGCTCCATTACTTTTTCGCTGTATCCATCTGCCATTATCACTTTGATAAATTCAATAGTATATCAATCTTTTTTAGACAGATTTGTTGAACTCGCAAGCGGGGATATCATACGAAGCTTATTCACAATGTCTGGCAGTACTGAAACCACATAGTCCACATCTTCCTTCGTGTTGCCGCGTCCAAGGGTCAATCTGAGAGAACCATGTGCATCTTCGGGCTTCAGACCAATCGCCAGAAGAACGTGAGAGGGTTCAAGTGATGTGGAGGAGCATGCAGAACCTGTTGAAGCTGCCACTCCTTTCATATCAAGATTCAATACCATGGACTCTCCTTCGATATAGCTGAACCTGACATTCACATTATTGGGAAGGCGCTCTTCCGGATGACCGTTCAGATAGGAATCCTTGATTTCAAGAATCCCTTTGATAAGCGAGTCCCTGAGGGTGGATAATCCCGTCTCTTCTGTTAGGCGTTCCTTTGCCAGCTCTGCAGCCCTGCCGAAACCGACTATTCCAGGCACATTTTCAGTGCCTGAGCGAATATTCCTTTCATGCCCCCCGCCGTGCAGCAGGGGTTCAACCACGGTTCCTTTCTTCAAATACAACGCTCCAACGCCCTTTGGTCCATATATCTTATGCGCGCTCAATGAGAGGAGATTGACCCCAAGCGTCTCCACGTTGATCTGAATTTTCCCCGCTGTCTGAACCGCATCAGTATGAAAAGGGATTTTCTTTTCCCCTGCGATTTTACCGATCCCTTCGATCGGCTGTATCGTGCCAATCTCGTTATTGGCATGCATGATCGTTATGAGAATGGTTTTTGGGGTGATGGCTTTTTCAACGTCAGCCGGGTTTACGAGCCCCTGATTGCTCACCGGCAGATAGGTGACCCTGAACCCCTGTGCCTCAAGATATTTACATGTGTGCAGGACAGCATGATGCTCGATCGAACTTGTTATGATGTGGTCTCCTTTTTTTCTGTTCTTATATGCGAGCCCTTTTATTGCCAGGTTATCAGATTCGGTGCCGCTGCCTGTAAATATTATCTCTTCTTTTTTTGCTCCTATCAGATCTGCCACTTTCTGCCTTGCCTCTTCAATGGCTCTTCTTGCTTCCCTTCCAATGGTGTAAAGGCTTGAAGGATTGCCGAATTTTTCTGAAAAATATGGAGCCATCGCTTCTGCAACCGCAGGATCAACCGGAGTGGTTGCGCTGTGATCCATGTATACTAGACGGGTCATGAACATAAAATATAAATGCTATGCACAAGTATAAGGGTTGCCCCAATGAGGGCTGCGCCGGATTAGTTCCGGGGCTAAAGCCACAGGAGGAATCGGATGGCTAAAAAAGAAGAACCAAAAGAAGTAAAAGTAACAAAAGAAGCGGCACAGGAAAAGAAAGAGGTTACAAAGAAGGAAGTGCCCCAGGAAACAAGGAAAGAAGAGAAAAAACATGAAGGGAAAGGGGAAAAAGAGCATATAAAGAAAGAGCGTAAAGGTGCTCCAAAAGAGGGGAAAAAGGAAGGTCCAGCACCAAAAGAGGGAGAACCAGAGATCAAGCATATCGTACGCATTGCAGATACAGATCTTGAAGGAAAAAGAAGCGTACAGTACGCGCTCACTGGAATAAAGGGCATAAGCAGACGAATAGCAAAGATACTGGCAGTCAATGCGGGTCTTAATCCTTATGCAACCATGGGATACCTCGATGATACAGATATCGAAAAATTACAATCATCTGTAGACAGCATACAATCGATCATTCCTTACTGGATGATGAACAAGCAGAACGACTATTTGACTGGCGATGACAGGAATGTCATCGGAACTGATGTTTTACTGAGTGTTAATGAAGATATAAATCTGATGAAGAAGATCAGGTCATACAAAGGTGTCAGACATGAGCGCGGTCTCAAAGTCCGGGGACAGCGTACCAGGTCGACTGGCAGGAAAGGAAGAACCGTGGGTGTAACACGCGCCGCGATTGCAGCCAAAGCTGCGGCAGCCAAAGAGGGTGAAAAGAAAGAAGAGAAAGGAGCTGGTAAATAATGGGATACCCTGGAAAAAATCGAAAATCGTATGAAACCCCGAAACATCCCTGGCAGGCAGCCAGGATGGCCAGCGAAGTAGAACTCATCAAGAGATATGGTCTTCGAAATAAGAAAGAGGTCTGGAAAGCATACAGCGGTCTTAAGAGATACAGAGAACTGGCAAGAAAACTGCTCGCTGAGAGTACAAAAGGAAAACTTTCAGGCAGTGTGGAACATGATTCAGATAACATCATTAACAGGTTGAAGAGATACGGTCTTCTGAAAACAGAAGCAGTGCTTGATGACATCCTTTCGCTTGATGTGACCACGTTCCTTGACAGAAGACTCCAGACCCAGGTGCACAAGCAGGGGCTTGCTAATTCAATAAAACAGGCGCGGCAGTTCATTGTGCACGGGCACATCTCTGTAGGTGATAGAAAAGTCACGGTTCCAGGTTATATCGTGTCCATAGATGAGGAATTGAAGTTAGGCTATTATGGCGGTTCACCGCTATCAGGCGAATCGCATCCTTCAAGACCGGCACAGGTGGTCAAAGAAATAACGAAGGAAGCGCCGGCTCAACCAGGTGTTGAAATCAAGATGGAGGCTAGCAATGGTAACTGAAAAATGGGGTGTTGCCCATATATATTCGTCATTTAACAATACTTTGATAACGATCACAGATCTGACAGGAGCTGAAACCATAGCAAAAATCAGCGGGGGTATGGTGACAAAGGCTGCCAGAGAAGAGAGTTCCCCGTACACTGCTATGCAGATGGCGACCCAGATCGCAGAAAAGATAAGGGATAAAGGACTTACAGGGGTG
>JAPZAV010000154.1 GCA_027460465.1 Candidatus Methanoperedens sp.
GGAAAGATCCTCAAAGATGGTTAGAAGAGTATCATATGCGGTCATTATCGGAGACTGTGAATTCGATGGTTAAGTGTCGATTTGGAACGACTCTAAGGAAAAGACTTGATCCCAGGAAAGCAACTGAAACAAGGTTGAAACTTGTCGCTCATGATATCAGAAGGATTGGCTACATCGAGATTTTGAACGAGATAACGCCTCATTGGCCAAGGAAGGGGTGTAGTTGAATTTTGTCCCAAAGCTGGATTGGATCTCGCCGTATCTTTTCCCAAAAAAATTAAGTAAAGAACCATCAATAAATTCCATCTCTTCAAAACTTATTGTTCCCCCATCTCTAAATTTACGGCTTTCATTTGTTTTGAAGGCTGGCACATTCCGTATTATATTCTGGCAATGACTATATAAAATAAATTCTTCTGGGGACATGCCAAAGCGTTCTTCGATTTTAGCAATCTCTTTCTCGATATCTTCTTTGGTCATAATGTGAACAGGAATATCTATATCATTAACAGCAATACCTGATGATATACACGGAACTCCACTAATTGGCACCCCCACATGGTCTTTTAGAGATACTCCCTTTATAGTGGAAGCTCTAGTGCCATGCCTACCTGATGCATATTTTCCAGTTCTTCTTGGATTCTGAGCCATATCAGTACTTAGATATAAGACGGCTAAATACATATATTTTTTGCAAAATCGCATCCTATCTCTCAAATATTACTGATAGTCGTACAAACGACGGCAAGTTTGCTGTTTTTTATACCGATAGTCTTTGGTAATTCCAGCAAGATTTCAAAAATTCTCAGAGATACGATCTGTTCAATCCGTCATTCTTTTTTCGTGACTATTCAGATACCCTTTATCTGATAAACCATTCAATACCAAAAAATATTCAAAATCCACGTCTGAGCAATTAATTCATCAAAAAATCAATATACATGGACGTCATTATTAGATTATTAAGTTAATGGAGTGATTTAATATGTTAGATATTAAGCGTGAAGATATTCTGGCAATTTATGAAGCTGGTCCAGAGTCGGTTATTACCTTTATAAATAGCCTTCAAGCTGAAAATCAGAAAATCATAGAACAGCAGACCAAAAGAATAAGAGAACTTGAAGAACGTATCAAATCATTAGAGGCAATGCTCAATAAAAACAGCCATAATAGCAGTAAACCTCCATCAACAGATACTTTCGCTCATAAGAAACCCCTGCCTAAAAGTCAACGAATAAAGAGTGGTAAGAAAGCGGGTGGTCAAGAAGGCCATGTTGGAACCACGCAGACAATGGTCGGCAATCCCGATGAAACTGAAATCTATACAGTAAAAAGATGCAAAAATTGCGGCAAAAATCTTGAAGATGAAAAAGCCAAAGATTATGAAAGAAGACAGGTTTTTGATATTCCACCTGTTACTATCAAAGTCAAAGAACACCGTACTGAAATTAAGATTTGTACATGTGGTTGTATCAACACTGCTGATTTTCCTGATAATGTCAAATATCCTGTTCAGTACGGGCCACGGCTGGCTGGTTTAGCGGTATACTTGCATGATTATCAACTTATCCCTTATGACCGCTGCTGTGAGTTATTATCTGATGTTTGTGGATGCGTTATAAGCCCAGCCACCCTGATCAGAGCAGAAACCATCTGTTTTGAGAAACTGGAAGATTTTGAAAATGAAGTCAAGAAGTTATTGAGCCAATCTCCTGTTGTCAATTTTGATGAAACTGGGATGAGAATAAATGGGCAACGCAACTGGCTTCATGTGGCGAGCACGAGTCAAATGACATTTTATATGGCTCATGCAAAAAGGGGTTCAGAAGCCATGGATGACATGGGGATTCTACCAGGTTTTAGTGGTACTGCTGTACATGATTTCTGGAAACCCTATTATAAATATGACTGTAAGCATTCATTTTGCAATACTCACATATCGAGAGAATTAACAGGTATATATGAGAATTATAACCAGCCCTGGTCAAATGACATGAAAGCTCTGCTTCTTGATATTAAAACCTGTGTGGATGAAACACGAAAAACAACTGATGGTTTAGAGCTCGATCAGATCAAAGATTTCGAAGAGAAATACGATAAGATAACCAAAATTGGAATGGAGGAAAATCCCCCGCCTTTTATACCTCAAGATCAACCAAAGAAACGTGGAAAAAAGAGTCAGAGTGAACCAAAAAATCTCCTCGATCGTTTAGTGGGTTACAAAAATGATATTCTCAGGTTTATGCATGACTTTGAGGTTCCGTTTGAGAATAATCAAGCTGAAAGAGATGTCAGAATGATGAAAGTACAACAGAAAATTTCCGGTACTTTTCGAAGTTCTCAGGGAGCACTTTCGTTCTGTCGAATCAGAGGCTACATATCCACTATAAAGAAAAACAAGCTTTCAGTCATCGATGCCATTCAGGATGTTTTTAGTGGAAAGCCATTCATTCCATAAATGCATTAGGCTGAATAGTCACCATATTTTTTTGATAGATTGTCCTCTCGCAGAAACCATAGCTCTCTGGAATATCTGGAGCTAAGCGCAGATAGACTATCCAGATCGTTTTCATCTACAGATTCAATAAAATTAATTGAATAATTTTTATATTCTGCTGATCTGGATAATATTTCACTCTTAATGTTTTGAGAAATATCGGCAATAGTAATAATGGTCTCAAGTTCGGTGACCACTGCAGCTGTTTCCTCAAGATGCTTCTTATCTTTGTACTGCCATATATACTCTTTTTCTTCGTATCCAAGCTGTCTGAATAGCGTAAGAACATTTTTGTTCTCAATTCTTTTACTTACTGGAGAATAAAAATCCAAATTCTTAGAAAAAGGAAGAAAATAAACAGGATCTGTGATTATGATCTTCATTTCGTGTCTTATTTCTGCTATTTTTCGTCCGATCTCTTTCTGGCGCGAAAGTTTATTGATTTTATTTCTATAATGCTCATGATTTTTTTTAAAAGCATTTTTTAACACTTCATGCCTATTCGAGATGGATGACGGTATTGCTTTTTCCTCCTCTGAGCTCAACATTTCTTGCAGTCTCAGGATCAAGCCAGAATTGTTATCATGGATTCTATAAAATTCCTGGGCAATATCCTCAACTTCCATGGCGTTTTCTTCGATTTCAAAGTATGCAGAGGCGGCTCTCCTTATATACTTGTCAGCAACCATCTCTTCCAGATAAATGTTCTTTGAGAGCTCATGAGAATATTCTTCCACAATGGATTGCCTGCTGACCTTTTCCATTATTGTCCAGTTCATTATGACAAGAACAAATATGAACATAGCTATTACCAGAAAACTCAGAATCAGATGCTAATAATTATGATTATAAGATATATAAAACTGTTCGGAACTATTTGCGGAATGAGCAGAGAAATATTATTAGAGAGCCGGGCAATATAACAGCAATGGCAAGGAAGCTCAAACCTGAGGATTTGAATATACTTAAAAAGCTCGCCCCTGAGCTTGTGGATCCCACATGTGCGCATGCAGGACATGAATTCAGGTCAGTGCTTCCGCCAGTATCGCAGCATGTCTCAGAATCGCCTGAGGATTTCAGGGAACGTCTGATAAATCTCTCTGATGAGGAATTGAATTACCTTGTAAATCTGATATTCGAGGGCATGGAAAGCCTTCACTGCGTAAGAAAAGAGCATGTGGATGCCCTGGTCGAGGTGGTCAGTGTCAGGCTCTCAAAAATAAAAGCAACAGAACTGCTTGAGCTCTACAAATTCGCAGGTGACTGAGATGCCGCATATAATGGAGCTGTTTGGAAAAACGCGCGTTGTCGTGAGAGAAGGCAAAGTTGTTGAGGTGGGTGAGCCTATCGCATCATGGTGCCCTGTTTTCAGCAAAGCAGCAGAGGTCCTGGAACTGACAGCAGAGGAGGCGAAAAAGAACATGGAATACAGGATCAAAGAACTTGGCATGTTCACCCCTGAAAGAAAGTTCGACCACGGGGTCTTTGTTAATTTTGGTGCAAGCGAGATCATGATGACAGCTCTCAGGCGCGGTCTTCTTGATTCTACGGTAACTGTGTGCGATGGTGCAGGCACGGTTATCACCAGTAACCCTGCGCTTGTACAGGGAATAGGAGCTTTGATGTCAGGGCTCTTAGAGACAGAGCCTATTCCTCAGATCATCCAGGGAATTGAGGAGCGCGGAGGGCTGGTTTTTAACAAAGAGAAAGCGAGCATAGATCAGGCAGGAGGTCTTGTGAAGGCATGCGAGCTCGGATTCAGGAATATCGCGGTGAGCGTGGTATGCCCGGAGGATGCGGAAAAGCTTCGCGAAATAGAAAGGAAGTATGATATTGATCTGATATTGATCGGAGCACACCTCACAGGCATAAAATGCAGCGAGGCAGAAAAACTTCTTGGAACTCTTGACATCATCACAGGGTGCGCCTCCCGGTCCGTTCGCGACCTCATTAGCCCTGTTCTTCAGGTCGGCACCTCTGTACCCATGTTCGCGATAACGCAGAAAGGGAAAGAGCTGCTGATCGAGAGGGCAAAAGAAGTGGATTCTCCCCTCCTTGTGAACACAATGAAGCTTCCTGTGCTCCCTGAGCACAAACAGCCGAGGCCGCTTGGGTAATGCACAGCCCTTAAGTACGACCCCGCTAAATATCTGGATCATGGGCTTCTTTATCAGGTTTGCACGTCAATGGATTGCGGGAGAAACCTTAGAAGATGCTGTCGAACAGGCAAAAAAAAAGAATAGAGCAGGTATAGGCGCGATCATCAATTTCCTGGGAGAGCATGTAAGGAATAAGGAAGAGGCAGAAAAGAATACGCAGGAGAACCTGAGAATTATTCAGGCCATAGAGGCTTCAAAACTCAGGGCTTCTTTATCCATAAAACCAACTCAGATCGGGCTAATGATAAATAAGGATCTGTGCCTGTCGAATGTGGAAAAGATGGCAGAGGCTGCAGCTTTAAGAAACATCTTTGTCTGGATAGACATGGAGGGCTCTGCGTATACAGAGGATACGATCGAGATCTACCTCAGCATACTCAGAAAATACAGGAACTTCGGCATTGCGATACAGGCGAACCTGAAAAGGAGCGAGGGCGATGTCAGGAGGATAGCAGCGTCAGGAGGAGTAATACGCCTTGTCAAAGGAGCATATAGAGAGAAAAAGGAAATAGCTTTTGCAGGCAGGAGCGAGGTGACGATCAGGTTCTCAAAGCTCATGGGCTATCTTTTCTACTCGTGCAAGGGCTTTGCCATAGCTACCCATGATTGGGCGCTGATAAATGAGGCAATAGAAGTGAATAAGACCCACGGGAAAGAACTTGAGATCCAGATGCTCATGGGAGTGAGGGAGGAGCTCAAGAACAGGCTCGTAAAACAGGGTTTGACAGTTGTAGACTATATCCCTTACGGAAAGGCATGGTACCCTTACACTACCCGCAGGATAAGTGAGAGGAAGCGCAATATACTGCTCATACTGAGGTCAGTATTTGATATCTGAAGCGAAGCTATATATTACTTTACATCATATGTAAAGTTCACATAGACATGGACCCATCAGCGCCTTCAATTATTTTAGTGTTCGCAGCAGGTCTTGTTACCATCTTCAAGCCGTGCTGCCTCCCGCTCGTCCCTGCTGTGATGTCAGGCTCATCCGGGGGAAGGCTGCGCCCTTTTGCCGTGGTTTCAGGGATGACGCTCAGCTTTACATTGATGGGAACGCTTGTATCAGGATTTGGAGCAGCGTTTGGCGGATTTGCAGACACACTGCGCAGTCTTTCCATTCTCTTTATCATGGGAATGGGGGTTGTGCTCTTTGATGAGGATATCAATATGGAGTTCATCAAGATCTCAAGCACGCTGACTCAGAGTGTAAGGAGCAGGACAGGTTTTTTGAACAACCAGGGCACGCCTGAGCATGGGCTTTTTGGCGGCTTTTTCCTGGGAATGTCATTAGGCATCGTCTGGATCCCGTGCGTGGGTCCCATCCTGGGTGCGGTGCTCGCCTACGTAGCCTCGATCGGCAACATCACATACGGCGCATGGATGCTGTTTGTCTATTCAGTGGGGATGAGCCTGCCCATGCTGTCCATAGCCTACTATGGTAAGAAGGTCACGAACAGGTACAAATGGTTCATGAGGAACGGCGAGGTGCTGAAGAAGCTCGCAGGACTTGTACTTATAATTGTAGGTGTGATGCTTCTGTTCAATATTGATAAGCTAATGATCAGGGTGCTTTCACCTTACTTCCCGAAAACATTCTACGGGATATAGACCACAAAAAAATTTTAAAGCTTGTTCTGATCAGCGAACTTCACGAGAGCTTCCCCCAGTGCTCTCACATATTTGGGGTTGAGATTGAACCTTCCCCGCTTCTGCCCACTTCTCTCCTTTGCGATCTCAACATATTCCTTTTCTTCTTCGAACCTGTCACTTTTCTGAAGCGATATGGTCATGAACCAGCCCGAACTCATTTTTATTTCCATAAAACCAGAATCTGAAGACATTAGTTACCACATTTCCTTCACGTACGAGCAGATATAACTCAGTTTTGGGTTAATAAGCTTTATTCAAAGAGATATTTTTATGATACTAAAATATCATTTTATAAATCAGGTGATAATAATATGGGTAAAATCGTAAAGCTCAGAAAATCAGGGAAAAGCCTGATAATTACCATGCCCAAGTCAATAGCTGAGATGTTCAATCTCAAAGAAGGATCACAATTGGAAATCGAGCCATTCAACTCAACCTCCATGCAATTGAAGATCAAGGTTCTTTGAATTCGAACTTCACTGCTTAAATATTTACATGATAGATTATTCCCTGGCGATAATATGACATTTGATACGAAAACAAAGGAACTCATTGCCATTGGTTCCTCAATAGCAGCTAACTGCCAGCCCTGTCTCGAGTACCACCTTAAAATTGCAGCGAGGTTTGTGAAAAGCAAATCTGCCATAGCTATGGATGAATTTGCCAGGGAGATCATCAGCGATAGTAAGAAGTTATCGGAAGAATCCGGTCAGGAAAAAAGTTCAAAAAGCAGTAACCTCTGCTGCGGCTGAAATTCATTTCATTCTTTCCCATCTTTCAAGGCACGCCGTCATCGACCTCGCATTGAAATTTGCAGGGCATCGGCCTGGATGCTCGATGGCGCTTCTGTGGGTTTGCCTGCTCTGTATTTTTTAATCAATGCGTAAGTATCATAACACATCCTTATATCCTCATGCGCCGTAGCAACGTGGCATGGCAAGCTACAAGGTGATGGTAAAGGATGTTATAAAAAAAGCCGATATTCTTCTTGAGGTAGTAGACGCCAGGTTTCCTGACGAGACACGAAACAGCGAGGTGGAGCGTGATATAGCGCGTTCAAAGAAGCCATTCATAATAGTCCTCAACAAATGCGATCTCGTATCAAAGGAAACAATTGAGAAAACCAAATCCCGACTGTCACAAATTGCACCCACGGTCTTTGTGTCCAGTAAGGACAGGTTCGGAACAACTATGCTACGGCACAAGATCCTCGAGATCGCGGGCATAAAAGGGCGGGACATTCTGGTCGGTTCACTTGGCTATCCCAACACAGGCAAATCATCGGTGATCAATGGCGTGGCAGGGAAACACAAAGCCAGCACGTCCCCGGTATCAGGCCACACAAAAGGATTGCAGCTTGTGAATGCAGGTTCGCGCATAATGTTTATCGATACCCCAGGAGTAATACCCTTTGGCGAGAACGATCAGTATTTACAGGGCCTTCTTTCAGTAAAAAGCGCGTCACATCTGGAGGATCCCATCGGCGTGGCCATGAAGATAATAGAGAAAATGTGCACTGAAAACAAGAGTTCTCTGGAATCGTTCTATCAGGTCACAATAGAGGGACAGGATTCTTATGACATCCTTGAAATCATAGGCAGGCAGAGCAACTTCCTGAAAAAGAAGGGAGAGGTGGATGAAACAAGGGCGGCTATAAAGATAATCAATGACTGGCAAAAAGGGGTCCTTCGGATTTAGAGCGAAAAATATCAGTCTTTGGATATAATTTGCTAAATTATTCAAAAAAACAAGCCCAGGATGTCTTATCCTGCAACTTTTTGATGGATTTCCTTGACTCTTCCAACTCTGCCATCTTCTAATTCAACTTTTATTCCATGTGGATGAAATGAAGCATTTGTTAAAATTCTCTTCACAACACCCCGGGTTATTTTCCCACTTCTCTGATCTTGCTTTAAAATAATACCTACACTTAAGCCTTCTTTAACATTTTCTCTGGCAGTACCTTTGTTCATAATAAAATGTAAATTCATAATTAATTATATAAACATATACGTTCTTAAAAAATTCAGTCCCAAATTTTATGCAGGTCTGAAGAAGTTGTTGCAGATTCCATATCTTCAATACGCGCAGGATAAGCCCTTCAGACGTCACCCCGGTATACCCCGTACGATGTACGAGGCCTGTATATAGTGTTTCTCAGGAATATACGAAATTATTTCCTGTCATATTCGTATGTATTACTGGCTTGAATATATTTTCAATAACTTCTCCTCATTTCCCGATAGAACCCGCTGCACCATCGGTCCCGGATGAATAACCTTCTGCCTGTTTTAACATTTCATCTATGATCTCCAATCCTTCTTGCCAGAAACCCGGATCATTGAGCTTTATCCCGAAATCCTCAAGAAGCTTTGCAGGTGCATCCTTCCCGCCGGACGCAAGCAGATTCAAATATCTGGGGGCAAAGCTCTCCCCTTCTTCTGCGAACCTTTTATAAAGAGAAAGTACAAGCAGTTCGCCAAATGCATAGGCATACACGTATCCTGGCGCCTCAAGGAAATGGGAAATATAGCTCCACCAGATATTGTAGTTCCCGGTAAGTGTGATCGAGTCCCTGAATAGCTCTTTCTGGGTACCGATCCAGATTTCGCCAAATAGCCCGGAAGACAGCTCGCCTGTACTGCGTCTTTCATTATGGACAGCATCCTCGAACCGGTTCATTGCTATCTGGCGGAACACTGTGGCGAAAATCTCCTCAAGCTTATTGCACAGCAGGCTCAATTTTTCCTCCCTGCCCTCTGCCCTGTCAAGCAGCGACCTGAACACAAGCATCTCCCCGAAAACAGATGCGGTCTCAGCCATGGTAAGTGGAGTCCTGCTGTTGAGGTAGCCCTGCTTTCTTCCTGCGAGATACTGGTGAACGCCATGACCCAGTTCATGTGCCAGGGTCTGCACATCACGGTTGTTCCCTGAGTAATTGACCATTACATACGGGTGTACATCCGGTGTACATGGGTCAGAGAAGGCGCCCCCCCTTTTGTCCTGTATTACAGGGGCATGTATCCATCTGCCTTCAAAGAACTTTCTTGCCACATCCGCCATATCAGGGGAAAAATCATTGTAGGCAGAGAGAACGATCCTTTTACCTTCATTCCACGGTATCATCTTTTCAGAAGAGATGGGCAGTGGAGCATACCTGTCGTAATCGAACAGTTCGTCCAATCCAAGCAGTCGTTTTTTCAACCTGTAATATCTCTGGGGGATGTCGTACCTGCTTTTGACCGCATCTACAAGCGCAGCTACGACTTTTTCATCGATCTCGTTATCCAGGTTCATGGAACTGATCCACTCAGGATACTTTCTCAATCTGTCAGTGATCATCTTGTCTGCCAGGATTGTGTTGAAGATATGGTTCAGTATATGAAGTTGGGATGACAGTCCTTCTGTGAAGTCCTCAGCCGCCTTTATCCTTATCTGACGATCTGGACTGTAGAGGTCGGACAGCACCTCTTCCTGAGTCCTGCTTTCCCTCCCGAACTTTATCCTGGAGAGCACTTTTTCAAAGAGTTTGATCCAGCTGCCGATGCCTGTCGGCGATATTTCGGCAAGGAGCTTTTCTTCAATCTCTTCTAAGTGGTGTGGTCTGTATTTTCTGAGTTTTTGTAAATAATGCCTGTATTTGTGGATCACAGGATTATCAAGGATTGGCTGTGCTATTCTGTCTTCCAGAGATGCCCATTCCAGATCAAAGAACACCAGGTCTTTCTCGAACTGGCTTGAGATTTCCTGGAACCTCTGCAAGAATGCGCTTGCTTCTGCATTGTTCGACTGCGTGGCAAAATTAAGATAAGCGAATGAAGCAAGCCTTGTGGTCTTCTGGTATATCTCTTCATATTCTGTAATTGCATCAAGGAATTCGTCGGAAGATATATTTTTTAATTTTCCTCTGTATTTCGTTGAAAACAGAGCGACTTTGTTTTTGATCACTGCTATATCATTTTCAATATTCTTATCGCTTGTGTCCTCATACAGGTGGGTCAGATCCCATATTACATCCTCACTGCCCGACTTCTCTTTCATGCGAGTTTTACCCCTTCTTCAATGATATAGCTGTTCAAGCATTGGGATTAAAAGAGTATATATTTTATCCATGTTCGATAGTATGGAAACGTATATGGCAAAGAAATATTGTATACCACGCGGGTGTATCAAATGAAAAAATTCAGTGTACTGCCACTATTATTGGTGGGAGCTATTTTAGTAAGTGGATGCGTGGGTCAACAATCTGTCCAGACCACGCCAGATAAGCCAGCTGTTACAATAACTCCGACAGGCGAAGTAAAAGAATTCACAATAAGAGAATCAAATTTCAAATTAAGTCCATCAAACATAACTGTGAATAAAGGAGATCTGGTCAGGATAACCGTGGCGGTTGATCAGGGAACGCATGATCTATTTGTTGAAGGGTATGATCAAAGGGTTAATGTGGCGTCTTCAGGAAAAGTTCAGATTATGGAATTTATCGCGGATAAATCAGGAATATTTAAGATGTGGTGCGAAGTGGGAGGTCACAGGGATTTAGGGATGGAAGGTCAATTAATAGTTAACTAGAATTTATGAATCAGCATCTGCGGCAATGTAATATCAATACTTCTATTTCTTTCCAGCTTCGAAATTTGCCTCAATGGTTAAAAAATATCCCAGGACTGTCCTGATGCCGACTGTAGCTCCCAGGAAAAGTATATCCGCCTGGCTGGGGGCGGCAATTGTCTTTAAAATATCACCCGCAATCATAAAATCCAGACCAAATACAATCTTATTTGTAAAATCTCTGCGGATGTTGCTGTAACCGAGGTCAATAGATTTTTTAATTTCATATTTCAAAGTCTTGAATACGGTTAGAGCTCCTCCATAAAGTATGATAGCAGCACCAATATATGCAAAAATCATTGAAACTATAGCGATGATTCCATCGGTCATGATAATATAACTATCTTTGATTCTAAAAAAAGGTTACCTGCAGATCTCAGGCTCATTGTGGATAAGTTTGCTCTGAAATTAGTTCTGAAGAAAACTCAGCGAAAAATATATACATTAACTCAGCAATGTTGAATTGGGAGAGTTGAAAGTATGGAAAAAACAAAAAATATTGTATATATTTTAGCAGGCATATTTCTCGTGTCACTGTTTCTGGGATGTGTGGGTACAAAAGAAACCAAATTAGAACCCAGGGCAGATGGGAAAGCGCTTTACGACTACATAACAGTGGGAAACAACTATAAAACCTGGAAGATGTGGCCCGGCACAGGTGAAATGTATCCAAGATCAACAGAAAAGCCAAGTGAACCCCACGGTGTTTTTCTCACAACATATGTATCTGATAATGCCTATTCTGATATAGTAGCTAAAAAAGGGATCCTGCCTGATGAGAGCATCATAGTAAAAGAGAACTACGATGCTGATAAGAAGCTTGCGGCACTGACTGTGATGTACAAAGAAAAGGGGTATGACCCTGAACATAATGACTGGTTCTGGGTAAAGTATCAACCGAATGGTACGATAGATGCCCAGGGAAAGGTAAAAGGCTGCATAGACTGCCACGATCTGCCAAAGGATATGTTCAAAGACAAGAGCAATGATTACATATGGTCAGGCGACCTTAGCTAAAAATGCATATTGCGGGGTGAAGTCTGCATGGGTTTTCTTGGAACTGTAGCAAGCTTATATGCAGACTTGACTCTGGTTGACCAGATAACAGGTTTTATTATACTTTTTTCTGCCAGCGTGTATGCAAAAAGAAAAGATCTTTCAAAGCATTTCAAACTGGCAAGGATCGCTGTCTTTTTAGGAGTCGTAACTTTGATATGGATGGCGTATTCTTTGATCCTTCACTTCCTGACAGGTGCGCTATTTCTTGATATTTACGGGGCTTTACTTATTGTGCATGCAGCTGTCGGATCACTGGCATTGTTCGCAGGTGTCTCCTTTGCATTTGATAGATTGATCAGGAAGACCATTAACCCTATGAGAATTGTTTTTCTTTTATGGATCGCAGCGCTGTTTTTGGGGATTATTTTTTATATTAGTTATTATAATGTTTTAGATTTAATTTAAGGAGGATAAACAATGGTAACACCAAAGCTGCTCTATGTATCTGAGCAAACTCCGCACGGCCCGCACACGCTGGATATTTATTCTCGCCTGCTGGATAACCAGATAATATTCCTCACAGGTGAAATCAATGAGGATACGGCAGAAAGCATCATCGCGCAGCTTATTTATTTAGAAGCAAAAGACTTCGAAGGTGATATCCATCTATATATTAACAGCCCAGGAGGACTGGTCTCAGCCGGGCTTGCTATCTACGACACCATGCAGTGCATCAAATGCAGTATAGAGACCATCTGCCTTGGACAGGCTGCATCGATGGCTGCGGTTTTGCTGGCCGCAGGGGCAAAGGGAAAAAGGATGGCACTCCCCAATGCGCGGGTGATGATACACCAGCCCCTTGGAGGCGCGCAGGGACAGGCATCGGATATCGCTATTCAGGCAAAAGAGATGGCAAGGGTCAAGAAACATCTCAACGAAATATTAGTCCATCACACAGGGCAGCCCATGGAGGTTGTTGAAAGAGACACGGATCGAGATTTCTTCCTGACAGCAGAAGAGGCAGTGGAGTACGGGTTAATAGATAGAACAGTGATGGCTGGAGAAGGAGTAGTAAAGTGAATATATGGGAATGAGCGAAGACATGGATCCATTCGGGTCTAAAGATTTTATCGAAACTGGCATGGGTCGTATTACCATCTATCGCCTCAGCAGGCTTGAGAAGATGGGTTCAGGAAAGATCTCTCGCCTTCCATACTCGATCAAGATAATGCTTGAAGCGCTCCTGCGGCATGTGGACGGACGGCTTGTAACCAGAGAAGATGTTGAATCACTGGCAGGGTGGAATCCAGAGAATAAGCCTGAGCGCGAGATACCTTTTATTCCTTCAAGGGTGCTTCTGCAGGATTTCACCGGCGTTCCTGTGGTAGTTGACCTTGCAGCAATGCGGTCAGCGGTGAAGAGGTCTGGAGGTGACCCTGCAAGGATAAATCCAGTCATACCTGCTGATCTTGTGATTGACCACTCTGTTCAGGTGGATAGTTATGGAACTTCATATTCCAGGGCATATAATGAGAAAAAGGAATTTGAACGGAACCATGAGAGATATGCGGTTCTTCGCTGGGGCCAGAAGGCGTTTGATAACTTTCATGTCGTTCCGCCAGGCAGGGGAATAGTCCATCAGGTAAATCTTGAGTATCTTGCATCCGTGGTGAATATCAAAAAGCTGAAAAACCAACTTATCGCCTGTCCTGACACCCTTCTTGGGACCGACTCCCATACAACGATGATAAATAGCCTGGGAGTTCTGGGATGGGGGGTGGGAGGGATAGAAGCTGAAGCTGTCATGCTCGGTCAGCCCTATTATATGCCCGTACCCGACGTTGTGGGCTTCCGCCTCACCGGTGAGCTGAATGAAGGAGTAACAGCCACCGATCTTGTTCTCACAATCACGCAGATGCTGAGGAAACATAATGTTGTGGGCAAATTCGTTGAATTCTGCGGGCCGGGTCTGCGCAAATTGAGCCTTCCTGATCGAGCCACCATCTCCAACATGGCCCCTGAATATGGCGCAACCGCTGGATTCTTCCCCATAGACGATGAAACATTGCAGTATCTTCTGGGGACTGGAAGGAAAAGGGAGCACGTTGATCTTGTCAGATCATATGCAATAGCGCAGGAGCTTTTCATGACGGATGAAAGCCCTGAGCCCCTGTTCACTGAGAAGCTGGAACTTGATATGGGTACTGTGGAGCCCTCCCTTGCCGGCCCAAAACGACCTCAGGATCGTATACCTCTGGATATGATGGAAAAGAGTTTCCATAAGGCTATGGAGGAGACTTTTGCCAGGAGAAAGGGATTGGAAGTGAAGGTGGATCACGATTACAGCCGCTGGCTGGAAGAAGGCGGAAGCTGCAGCGTTCCGCAACAATCCATCAAAGGCAGCAAAGCAGAAATTCTGGAAAAATATGAATCAAAAGTCCCTGTCTCCAGCGGCTCGATAATAATCGCAGCCATAACATCATGCACAAACACTTCTAACCCTTCAGTGATGATAGGAGCCGGTCTTTTAGCCAAAAAGGCCGTGGAGCGAGGACTCAGGGTTAAACCGTACGTTAAGACCAGCCTTGCTCCGGGTTCGCGCGTTGTCTACGAATACCTGAAAGCTTCAGGACTCATGCCATATCTGGAGGCTCTGGGATTTCACCTGGTGGGCTATGGATGTACAACCTGCATAGGCAACAGCGGCCCGATCCCTGAAAAAGTAGCACAGGCGGTCAGGGAGGATGACCTGATAGTTGCAGCAGTCCTGAGCGGGAACCGCAATTTTGAAGGAAGAATAAACCCGCATGTCAAGGCCAACTATCTTGCATCTCCTCCACTGGTGGTGGCATACGCAATATCAGGTACAGTGGATATAGATCTGAAAAAGGAACCGATCGGATACGACCCGAATGGAATCCCGGTTTACTTAACAGATATCTGGCCGAAGCAGGAGGAAATCCAGGAGATCATAGAAAATACCATCAGTTCTCAGCTATTTGAAAAGCAGTACTCAGAGATCTTTGCGGGTACAGAGCTCTGGGAGAAGCTTAGGGTTCCTGAGGGAGCGCTCTATCGGTGGGAACAGGGCTCGACATATATTCAGGAACCTCCTTTCTTCAGTGATTTCCCGACAGAGTCTTCGAAAAAAGGCGACCTGAAGGGCTTAAGAATACTTGCATATCTCGGAGACAGCATCACAACTGATCACATTTCTCCTGCAGGAGAGATCCCACCTGACGGTGTGGCAGGACAGTATCTGATATCCTGTGGAGTGAATCAGGAGGATTTCAATTCCTTCGGATCCAGGCGAGGAAATCA
This sequence comes from Candidatus Methanoperedens sp., assembly GCA_027460465.1. Taxonomy (GTDB): domain Archaea; phylum Halobacteriota; class Methanosarcinia; order Methanosarcinales; family Methanoperedenaceae; genus Methanoperedens. The sequence goes on from JAPZAV010000154.1 coordinate 15,241, forward strand.
TGAAGTGATGATGCGGGGGACATTCAGCAACATAAATCTCAAAAATAGACTCGTGCCAGATAAAGAAGGAGGATGGACTCTTTATTTACCGGCCAGAGAAAAGATGACAATATATGACGCGGCCATGCTTTATAAAAAGAAGGGCATCCCTCTTCTGATCATTGCAGGAAAGGAATATGGCACAGGGAGTTCTCGCGACTGGGCTGCCAAGGGCACAGGTCTTCTGGGGGTTGGTGCGGTTATAGCTGAATCTTTTGAGCGGATTCACAGGAGCAACCTTGTGGGAATGGGTGTTCTGCCGCTGCAGTTCATGGAGGGGGAGAGTGCAGATGAGCTCGGCATCAAAGGAGATGAAACATTTGACATTCTCGGTATTGGAAATATAGAGCCAAAAAAAGAACTGAGCGTGGTGGCAAGGGATGAAAATGGAAAAGAGAACAGGTTTAAAGTCTATGCAAGACTGGACTCCCGGATTGAAATGGAATTTTATCAAAATGGTGGAATACTGCATACATTCCTCAGGAATATGATGAAAGTAAGGTGAATATTATGAAAAAGATAGTTTCCATGAACCCTGCCACAGGTGAGATAAACAGGGAATTTGAGCTTTATTCGCAGGACAAAATAAACGAAGTCATCAAAAAAGCAACATCTGCTTTTTCTGAGTGGAAAAATCTTGATATATCAAACAGGTCAGAATATCTAAAGCGCGCTGCAAACGTGCTGCAGAGACGGAAGAAAGAGCTGGGTGAGCTCATAACAATGGAGATGGGCAAGGCGATCAAGGAATCGATACCTGAAATAGAAAAATGTGCATGGGCACTTCAGTATTTTGCCGAGAATGCGGAAAGGTTTTTAGAACCGGAAAAAGTCAAAACAGATGCAAATGAGGCTTATATCTCATTTGAGCCTCGTGGAATAGTGCTCTCAATCATGCCCTGGAACTTTCCTTTCTGGCAGGCGCTGAGGTTTGGTTCTCCGGCGCTGGCTGGCGGCAATGTCGTTATTCTGAAGCATTCAAGCTATGTGCCCTTGTGCGCCCTGGAGCTTGAAAAGGTGTTTTTGGAGGCAGGTTTCCCAGAAGGCGTGTACCAGACCCTGCTTATAGATGGTGCTTCGGCATCATCTCTCATCAGCAGGGATGAGATCAGTGCAGTCTCATTAACAGGGAGCGTTTCTGCAGGACAGAAAGTGGCGCAAGAAGCGGGGAAGAACATGAAAAAAGTGGTGCTTGAGCTTGGAGGCAGTGATCCTTTCATCGTACTTCCGGATGCTGACATAGAAGAGGCTGCAAAGGTTGGAGTTGCAAGCAGGTTTCTTGACGCAGGTCAGAGCTGCATCGCTGCAAAGAGGTTCATAGTTGCAGAAAATGTGGCTTCTGAGTTTACATCGAAGTTTATGGAGTTCACAGGAGAACTCAATGTTGGAGATCCGATGGATATGGGAACTGATATAGGCCCGCTTGTCAGGGAAGAGCAGATAGAACTCCTTGAAAAGCAGGTGAATGATGCTCTATCCAGAGGTGCAAAAGCGTTGCTTCGTGGAGGAAGACTTAAAAGAAAGGGGTTCTTCTATGCCCCGGTGATCCTGACCGACTTAACAAATGACATGAAAGTCCTGAACGAGGAGACTTTCGGGCCTGTTGCCCCGATTGTTCCTGTGAAAAATGAAGCTCTGGCTATAAAGATTGCCAATGAAACTGAATTCGGGCTCGGGGCGAGCATATGGAGCGGGGACAGGGAGAAAGCTCTTCGTCTTGCAAGGCAGCTTGAGTCAGGGGTGGTGGTAATAAATTCTCTTGTCAAATCCGACCCGCGCCTTCCTTTTGGAGGAACCAAGAAAAGCGGCATGGGAAGGGAGCTCTCTAAATTCGGGCTATATGAATTCATGAACATCAAATCAATATCGGTGTACTGAAATGAAAGGAAGCGACCTCTTTGTGAAATGCCTTGAGAACGAAGGTGTAGAATACATATTTGGAGTTCCGGGAGAAGAGGTTCTGGACCTTCTGGATTCCCTTTCAAGGTCAAATATAAAATTCGTTGTTACAAGGCACGAGCATGGTGCTGCATTCATGGCAGATGTGTACGGTCGGCTTTCGCACAGACCTGGAGTCTGCCTTTCCACACTCGGTCCCGGCGCTACAAACCTCATAACAGGTGTGGCAGATGCATATCTTGACAGGGCGCCGCTGGTCGCCATAACAGGGCAGGCGGATCAGGAAAAGACCCACAAAGAAGCACATCAGTACATAGACGTCACGGGCTCATTCAGGTATGTCACGAACTGGAACACCACAATCAAGCGTGCTGATTTTATACCTGAGATCGTGAGAAAGGCATTCGATATAGCAGCTGATGCACCTGGAGCAGTGCATATTGAGCTTCCTGAGGATGTTGCAGAAGATGAGACCCTGAAAGTACCGCTTCAGAAGAAAGTCAAATCCCATATCAGTTCACCTGGAGAAGAGGAACTTAAAAAGGTCGCAGGTTTCATAAAAGAGGCTTCCATGCCGGTGATCCTTGCTGGCAACGGTATCTTAAGAGAGGAAGCCTCTCCGGAGCTAAAGGATTTCGTGGATAGAACAGGGATCCCGGTCGCCACCACATTTATGGGCAAAGGGGTGATACCTGCAGACAGCGAACTTTTCCTCGGCTCGGTGGGGATCCATGAAAAGGACTATATCATGTGCGGGATCGATGCTGCTGACCTTGTGATCTGCATAGGATTTGATCATGTGGAATACAGTCCAAGGTTCTGGAATCCAGAAGGTCTAAAAAAAATAGTCCACATCCATTCCGACCACCCTGAGGTTGATTCCAGCTATCTGCCTGAATTCATCCTGATAGGAAGTATCAAGGAGACGCTGCGCAGGATCGCAGCTTTCTGCGACTTCAAAAAAGAAATTCCAGAGTACCTCAGAAGGCTTAAAAGCATAATGCAGGATGAACTTGCTTCATTTAAAGATGATGCGAATTTTCCGATGAAGCCTCAAAAGATATTATATGATATAAGGAAATGCCTGTCCGGAGGCGACATTCTGATCAGCGACGTGGGCGCACATAAGCTCTGGATAGGGCGGCTCTTTCCTGCATACGAGCCTAACACAGTAATACCGTACTTTCAGAGATGTGATCTATATATTTAATCAAAATTTTATATATGTTATTTAATGATTCAACGTACCCTGATTTTGTATTAATACAATATAATTATATATACTCTATTCATGTGACCTAACTAATTTTAATTAAAAAAACATTATCAATCGATGAAATAATTCGATAAATATATAACCCATAAAGACCTAACAATCAAATTACTTCAGAGATCATTGAATTTGATAATTAATATAGATACAGCTTTCACATATATATAAACTATGTATCTTTGCCAAAAATGAATGCTGCAGGTTAATTTTGATAATCACGTCAAAATGATAATATGCTTGAATATCTATGTTACTTTTAGCAAAACATGGTTTTTACTTAAATACAATTAAATTTTGTTAGGTCTCAGGACGAAGTTAGCTACTGCACTTGATTTTTCGTTCTTCTTTGAAAGTACGGTATTATATTCCTTAGCCTCCATTATTAGTTCATGGTGTTTCCCAATAGTGATAGTTCTTCTCTCCTGTTTTGTGCATTGATCTTTTAACGAACACTGCTTACACATTTCTTTCTTGAAATAGAATGTTGTTGTTCCCTCCTTTTCATTATCATTTGAAATCATGGTTCTGTTCCCGGCAGGACATGTTACACCAGTTTTATCCAGAACGAATTTTTCCTGGGAATAAAGCCCGGTTGGATTGAAATCTTCTTTTATTGGGGCAACGATCGTAATTCCTCTTTGTGACATCTGATACCTGTTTTCTGCACTTCCGTAATGAGTATCTCCAGCGATCTTTTGTGGCTTAGAACTATTTTCTATCTTTTCATCAACAAGAGGCACAAGTATATTTCCATCATAAGTATTTCCTCCTGTCCCGATGACGTTTGTCACAAATCCATCATCTGATTTCATTATATTGGCCTTATATCCTGTGAAAGGTTTTGAATCGGATTTAGCACCATGTCTTGCATCTTTATCCACAAGACTTACTAATTTGTCCTCTACATGCTCTTTTTTCTTCTGGATTTTACCATTTTCTTCTTCTATGTTCTCATTCAGTATCTGATTCAATTGTTCAATTTTCTGTTTGACTGATGGTGATTCCAGTTTTTCTGCTTTGCCCCTTATTGCTCTTGCTTCTTCTACTACATCAACCAGTTTCTTTTTCTTTTCATCAGGTTTCAATGTGTGTAGTTTCTCTTTTTTCTCAGCGGTCTTTGTGCCTCCAAGTTCTTCGAAAAGCTTTGGATCGACTTCTTTGATCTCTTCCATTATCGCTTTTATTCCCTGTCTTATCAAGCCAATTGTTCCTGGAATGGCAATGTTTGCAATCACATGAGTTGCATCTGTAGACTGATTACCTTTAGCGAAGCCTGCATCTTCTATTTGTTTCAATATTGCGAAGAAAAGCTCTTTCCACCTATTTTCTCCAAGCCTATCCCTGAAATCGCCCAGTATGCTGTGATCGTAAGAGTGGTCTTCAATGGAAAATCCAAGGAACCATTTTATGATCAGATTGTATCTGGCAGCTTCTTCCATATCCCTATCTGAGTAATCATTCATGTACTGGACTATCGCCGAACGGAACATTATTTCGGGTAAGTATTTCACGGGTCGGCCTTGATTTTGTGAGTAAAGGTCTTTACATGCTTCATTCACAAAGGAAAAATCCACCTGTTTGTTTATCTTGTGCAGGATATGATCTTCAGGGATTAAATTTTCATAAATCTCTGGACCGTACACAAAGGTTGCTTGGTGGTGATTATGGAGAGGAAACATTGTATCACTTTTTATTTAGTATTTTTATGTGATATAAGCATCAATAGGATATAAATGCTTCGATACATAATGTTTTAATAAAAAAATGTTGTTTTGTGGGATCAGGATATTATATAAAAATATATAAAGTTTGGTACTTTTCCGACAATCTCTTTTATGTTTCTAATGAGAAAAATGAAAAATAAGCCTATAAATCAGGCTTTTTTTATCTATGTTTTGAGAATTATTGAGCTATTTTCAATTTTAAATTCAAATTTAACAAAAA
>JAPZAV010000155.1 GCA_027460465.1 Candidatus Methanoperedens sp.
ATGAACAGAAACGATTCTACGATGAACGAAGGGGAAGGATTATCAAGTTCAAACATGATGATTCTGAGCTTTTCGAGATTATTAAGGAAGGGATAAAAAATCTGGAGAATCAATCCAACGGTTTATTGACGCCATAGGACTTTTTAATTTTTTCTGGTTATGCCTAAAAAAATACTGCAATTATACTATAAAATTGTAGTATGGTGTTAAATCCTGCCGAGATTTTAAGGGAATATCCACCACATGCCTCAAAATAAAAGCAATAGTAGTTAGATGCCTTTCTCCATAGGAAATGGAGTGTATGTATTTAAAATCTTTTCTCTGATGAATGACTTTTCTATTTCCCTGGCTATTTTGATTCTCTGTTTTATCCTGGTCTCTGAACTTTTCTTTTTCCTCTCAATCATATCTGCTCTTTAGAAAGTTTTTTTTCAAATCTTCTCAGGAACTCTGGCGGTGCTGTCTGTTCTCGATTGCTCAGAATGATGAGAGATTATAAACCAAGATTCACCCCACCTGCATTTCTAATCGGCAAGTGAATCATTATAAAGATGTCTGCAAGTATCAATAGTTCTATTCATCTTGACTTCTTGATTCTCATTGGGATAGACTCTGAACTTATAGGCTCTTTTCATCTGATGATCGCATTCTTTTGTAAATATATTTCTAAATATAGTGGCCTGAAAGTAATATTGCAAGGGGCGCAATTCATCCGCTCGACAAGTCAGATGGTCTTCTCCATCTCTGACCCCAACATTATAAAAAAAGCAGGCTCAGTTGTATTCCCTCCAGGTCCTTCCGCACTTTGTGCACCTGAAAAACCTGACCTCACTTTCATCCGCAGAACGGAGCTGCCTCAGCCACCAGTACGCAGTATTATTGCCGCACTCCTCGCAGATAGCGCGTGTTGTGGGCATGCCCATGGAACGCTCTTCCAGAACAGAGACCTCGCGTTCCTTTCTTTCGGTCTTTGAAACAAAACTTCCTTTGATCTCTTTTTCAAACCCGCATTTCTTGCATTTATAAACATTCTTTGCGGGTATCATCATGCTTTTACATTTCGGACAGAATTCCATTGATATCACTCCTGGAGTTCTCTATGATCTTATTATGGTCAAATGCCAGTTCTGGTATTTCATCAAGATCAAAAAGCCTTATATCTTTAGCATCAGAACCAGCTTTAATGTTTCCACTTCCTTTTGAGAGATAGCATATTGAAACCGTATGTCCCCTGGGATCGCGCGAAGGGTCAGAGTACACCCCAAGAAACTTTATGAGCTCTATCTCAAGCCCTGTCTCTTCCCTGGCTTCGCGTATGACTGCATTTTCCACGGTCTCCCCTATCTCAACAAATCCTCCCGGGAGAGCGAATTGATCCTGAAAAGGAGGGTTCCTGCGTTTTATGAGCACAAGCTTTCCCTCATATATTATCAGTGCATCCACAGTCAGAAGAGGCGTTTCTGGTCTCATTATTTCCTCAATATTATTGTAAGGATATCGTTATCATACAGCATATGCTCAAGCCCGACATGCTGACCTCTGTGCTTGGCAGAGTCGCCCCAGACCTGGGCATATCTGAACCTTTTCCTGAAATCGCGGTGAAGCCTGTCGCATATATCGCCTATAGTTGAGCTGTATCTGACTATGAGGGGTTCGTCCATATCAGCATCCTTTCCCTGAGGTTTCAAAAAGACCCTGATAAACCCGAGTTTCTGGTATATTAATTCCTTGAGTTCTTCGATATGGACCTTCTGATCAGCAGAGACAAGGAGAGCATCCGGGAATTTCTCCATGCACTCCTTGAGCGTATTTTCATCAGCAAGGTCAATCTTATTAATAACCACAACTGCAGGGATATATTTTCTGTTGCCAAGCACAGCGTCTATTAACTTATCTATTGTGATGTCCTCACGTATCACCACGCTGGCGTTATGCATCCTGTACTCTCCCAGGATTGATTTTATCGTATCCTCGTCAAGACCCACATCTACCGTGCTGCTGATACTGACTCCTCCCCTGGGTTTTTTCCTTATTGTGATCTCAGGAGGTCTTGAATTGATCCTGATGCCTGCTGCATAGAGTTCCTCCACAAGAACCTCATAATGAACGAGCTGGAAGACATCAAGCATTATCAGGGCAAGATCAGCATTCCTTACCACCGCAAGCACCTCTTTACCTCTGCCGCGGCCGGAAGCGGCGCCTTTCAATATCCCCGGCACATCGAGTATCTGGATCGTGGCACCTTTATATTCCAGCGCTCCAGGCACCACGTCGAGCGTGGTGAACTCATAAGATGCAACAGCAGATTTTGTCCCTGTCAGACTGTTCAGGAGCGTACTTTTTCCCACAGATGGGAACCCAAGAATCACGACAGAAGCGTCGCCTGATTTCTTGACTGCAAAGCCTTCACCTCCTGATTTTTGTGATGCCCTTTTCTGTACTTCCTCCCTGAGTTTTGAGAGCTTTGCCTTGAGTCTGCCTATATGACCTTCGGTAGCTTTGTTATACTTTGTTCGAGAGATCTCTTCTTCAACAGCCTTTATCTCTTCTTCAAGTGCCATCGCCTCTAATACCTGTAAACAAGGCAAAAAGGATTTGGGTAACAACAACCTTTCAGGACAGGATGAATGCATTAAATGAATATCTGGATTCCAGGACAGATGAGACCATAAAGACTCTTGATGAACTTGTGCGCATTCCCACGCAGGTTCCGCCAGGTGAGAACTATGAAAAGATCATGAACTACATGGCGCAAAGGCTTGAAGACCTTGATTTTCAGGTCGAGAAGCTCGTGATGCCTCGCGAACTATTTGTGAAGAAAAATCCAAGGATGGCACATCTTACAGGAGAGCGGGTGAATTTATCTGCCATAAAAGATGCAGGTAAAGAAAAGACGCTTTTGATAAACACCCATCTTGATGTCGTACCTGCAGACTCTAACTGGAGCGTTCCCCCGTTTGAATGCACAATTAAAGAGGGACGCATCTTCGGGCGTGGTGTTGCTGATTCAAAAGGAGGGGTCGCTGCTCTTTTAACAGTGCTTTCAGCCATGAAAGAACTTGAGATAGAACAGGGATATAACCTGAATATTGCGATGACCACAGATGAAGAGATGGGGCCGTATTCAGGTCTGTGTTATCTTGCTGACCTGGGTAAACTTAAAGCTGATTTTTTCCTGAGCATGGACGGTGATAGCGATGATATCACCACAGCATCCAATGGCAATGCTGACTGGCAGATCGATGTTCTTGGAAAATCATACCACAGCGGCAGCAGTTTTCTTGGTGTGAATGCCATAGAAAAAACTATCCCTGTGATGAATGGACTGATGGAATTAAAGAAAAAGATCGAAAAGCGGCGCTCAAAAGTCCCGTCAAGCATGGCGATCAGCCAGAAGACGGGGATCAAGACGCTTATGCCTGTTCTCAATATCACCCTGATAAATGGAGGTGTGAAGCAGAATATAGTTCCGGACAGGTGCACGATGAAAGGCGACCGCCGCTATATCCCTGAGGAGAAATTCGAGGATGTGTGCAAAGAGATGAACGATGCAATCGCCATGGTGAGAGAGAAGCATCCTGACATCGATCTCAAGATCAGCTGCGATGATGTGTACGCTCCAATGCTCACAGATATGAACCATCCCTGGATAAAAGAAGTGAAAAAGATGGCTGAGATCACTGCGGGTAAAGAGATAAGGCTTGTCGGGGCGCAGGGGAGCCTTGATGTGGCGTATGCTGTCAGGGTCACAGGGTTGCCTGCATGCTGCTTCGGAACAGGGAGAAGGACAGAGAGCAATGCCCACGCAGGGGATGAGAATATCCTGATCGAGGATCTTGTGATGTATACGAAATTTCTGGGGAAGCTGATATGCGGTGCGAATAATCTGTCAGAATGATAGATGCAGAACCAGTTTTTCACTCACATCTCATTTTATCATCCCGGCAAAGTCTTCTTTTGTCATATGCTGTCTTGAAGCCTGGTCATCCCAGAGCTTTCTGAAATAATAAAAATATTCGTACATCTCATACGCATCACTTGCATAGATGATATCATGTTTCTGGATGACCTGGATCTGTATGTACAGAGGCAGCTCTTCAAATATCCTTACATCATATCTTTTCGAAAATACATCAATGTTCCTGAATATCTGCATCAGTAAACCAGCCCTGTCATTACATTCAGGAGCAACTATGCAGATATCAATGTCGCTTCTCGGCGTCTCCTCGCCTTTTACCATTGAACCGTAGAGCAGGATGGCGAGTACATCTTTTCGACAGTTCAAAAAAGAAAAGTCCTTTTCTAAAGATTCTCTGTTAACCATTTATCAATTACCTCTACAAAATGCCTGAAGCCGGGAAGCAATGTTCGAATCGATTCAAATGCGATACTATCATCTAAAGTATTGTAGCGATGAACCAGCCTGTTTCTCAGACCATTGGATTCTATCAATACATTTTTCAAACTGACTTCTATGATCTTTTTATTAAAAAGAGCTTCCATGTTTGTATAGTCATCTTTAGGGATAATTCTTGAATCTCTGCAAACCATTGCAGCGACATCAAATGAAGCTTCTATCAATTCCTGAAACGCCTTGTATGTGGCAAGCCTGGTTCTTTTATCAGAAATAAAATCAGAGATATCAAATGGTATCCAATCTTCAATGTCAGCCATTCTTTCAAGAATTAAGTTCAGCTTTTCCCTGTATCTTTTTGCTCGTTCAATGTCCACAAAATATCAGCCCTTAATTTATTATATTTTTATATATATTAATTATGGAGTTAGATAATAACTTTGATAACTATGATTTTTCATTCACACAGGGCATACAGGCGCAGCACATCCACCTGCATATTCTGGGTCGGCAGATACGTATTTATCGATCCTGTCGCCAAGGTACAGTACCTGCTCTGACTTGCTTCCATATCTGTAAACAGTGATTCCTTTGCACTTCAATTCATATGCAAGCATGTACGCCTTCTCCACCTCCTTCACATCAACGTCATTCGGGAAATTAATGGTCTTTGAAACCGCATTGTCGCAGTGGCGCTGGAAGGCTGCCTGCATTCTCACATGCCACTCAGGCGCGATATCAAAGGCAGTGACGAATACTCGCCTTATGTCTTCAGGTATACCTTCGATACCTGCAAGCGTTCCCTGCTTTGCGATCTTCATCATCAGCTCTTCGCTGTAAAAACCCCTTTCTTTTGCTGCTTTCTCAAAATACGGGTTCACCTCAAGCAATCTTGTTCCTTCAAGTACGTTCCTCACAAAAGAAACAGCAAACAGAGGCTCGATGCCGCTCGAACATCCTGCAATGATGCTGATAGTACCTGTGGGCGCGACCGTGGTTACAGTGGAGTTGCGAACAGGTTTTCTGTATATGCTGCCAGGGAAATTCGGGAAAGCACCCCTCTCTTCTGCCAGCCTCTCTGACGCAGCATGTGATTTTTCCTCAAGGAACCTCATTATCTCCTCGCCTGTACTCAGGGCTTCTTCAGAATCGTAAGGAATCCCTGACTGTACGAGCATGTCTGCAAAACCCATCACTCCAAGCCCTATTTTCCTGTTCGCAAGCGTGATCTCCTCTATCTCACGGAGGGGGTATTTGTTCACGTCGATCACATTGTCAAGGAACTTTACCCCGGTATTTATGGTCTTTTCAAGCCTTTCCCAGTCAATCGAGCCGTCCTTTACCATCCTGGCAAGGTTTATGGATCCGAGATTGCAGGATTCATATGGCAGGAGGGGCTGCTCACCACATTGATGCACTACTAATGAATTGCAAACCATTGAATGTGTTAATGGTTCCGTCAAGTCGTATACTTCTTTTTTGCCTGCATATTCAAGTGATACAACTTCATCGATAAATTCTTGAAGTCGCCTTTTTTTGAGACGAATATTATTGAGTCTTTCCATTTTACACTTAGAAATAAACCCTATCTCCATTTTGAACCTATCAATATTCGATCCAAAGATTCCGAGTTCATATAGAGTCCCATCTGAAGCATATGTCTTCACTTCTCCATTTTTAGTTATATATTTAAATAATGAAACACTGGGAGGTCTCGATCTATTAAATATAATACTTTTGATTCCAAAACTCAAAAGTAATATTTGGATTTCTTTAAGCAAATCTATGCTCTTTGATGTAAGCGCTATCCAGTCACTCGAACTTCTCCTGCTATCTCTCATTGTTCCATCAGCAGTAAAGAGTGCCTGCAGAAAACCAATCACGCCCTCTTTTGTAGCTGTAAATAAACTACCAGGAACAGCTTTTTTGTCTGCAGGTTTTGCACATATTCCGAGGCGTTTGAAGAAATCAACAAAATATTTTGAATGATAGGATAGATGTATCGTGTTGTTTTTCCTCTTTACTTCCTTAATCTCTTTACCATAGTAGTTGTTTATTATAGGTTTCAGGTAATCGAAGACTTCTATATCATTATTGCCAAATGAAAATCCAACTCTACAATTTTTACCTTCATCAATCATCCATCCATCGGCAACCAACCATCCCAATATTTGACCAAGTTCTTTAGACCAACTCACTGGCAGATTTAATGTATATTTTCTGCCATTCTTTCCTGTATATACATTGTTTATTTCACAGGGCAGCTTAAGTTCAGAGTTAAATCTACCTTCACCATTGTGTATTAAGATCTTTTTATGTAACGAATTCTTCAGTTCAACCCAGCCATCTGTAGTCATTACCTTATGGTCTGGAGTTGCAATAATCTCATATCCATTTTTTGTTGTAAGCCTATAAACATCCTTTTCTCCGGTACAGAAAGCCTTCGATATCGTATTAAAACTCACCCCATCTTGCTTTGAGCGCATCAGGCTTATTGTTCCGTCGCGATTCACAATCTTAATGGGCACCCTGTTGTCCACACAGATTCTCACTCCGCCTTCTGGATATTTTTCAACCAGATCCTGCATCCTCATCAGGCCATTTTCTGTGGAAATCAGCGTGCTTCCAGCAACGCAGGGGTTCGTGCTCTCCATCATCCCTATGTGGGGCGTGGGATTATGCCTGTTGATCTCGTCTATGAACACAACCCCGGGATCGCCTGTCCTCCATGCCATCGTTATGATAAGTTGCCACATATCCCGCGCCCTTACCTTTTTCACCACTTCCCTGTTGCGAGGGTTTATCAGTTCATACTCTCCGTCCTCGAGCACCGCTTTCATGAACCTGTCATCCACTGCTACAGAGATATTGAAATTCGAAAGAAAGCCTTCTTTTGTTTTTGAAGTTATGAACTCGATGATGTCAGGATGATCTGCCCTGAGTATCCCCATGTTGGCGCCGCGCCTTTTCCCTCCCTGCTTTATGATATCCGTGGTGGTATCAAACACCCTCATGAAAGAAACAGGACCTGAAGCAACGCCTTTTGTGGATCTCACTATATCTCCTTTTGGACGAAGGCGCGTGAACGAGAAACCGGTACCGCCTCCTGACTGCTGGATGATCGCCATGTGCTTCACAGCATCAAAGATGTCTGGAAGAGAATCCGCAACAGGAATGACAAAGCAGGCAGAGAGCTGCCCCAGGTCAGTGCCTGCGTTCATGAGCGTGGGGGTATTGGGAAGGAATTCAAGATTCACCAGCATCTCAAAGAACTCCTCTTCTGATTCAGGATCAAGAGCGATAGCCTTTGCAATGCGGCGGAAAAGCAAAAGCGGGGTCTCTATGACATTGCCTTTCTCATCTTTTAAAAGGTAGCGCCGCTCAAGTACCCTTATTGCATTGACGCTCAGTTTCAGTTCGTCCCTTACTCCGAAGAATTGCTTTGCTTTCCTTATCTGGGCGCGTTTTTCCCTGTAGAGGATGTATGCCTTGGCGACCGCAGCATGGCCGTTCCCGATCAACACCTCTTCCACGATATCCTGCACATCCTCAACTCCGGGTATTCCAGGTATCCTTTCATTTATGATCTCCACTACCTGATCTGCGATCTCCTCTGCTTGTTTCCCGTCCTTGCTTTTCGTTGCAAGAAAAGCTTTGAAGACTGCGTTGTCTATCTTTGATCTGTCGAATTCTACGATTCTTCCATCTCTTTTTTTTATCTGTTGTATCGTATTATTGGCCCCCAGAAGCACATCCTGACCGGATAATATGCAGGACTTGCGATCTGCGTTCCTGGTGATTATCTGTATTATATGCTAAAGTTTATGATACTGGATATAAAAAACTTTGGTTGATTTTGATATTTTGCATAAAATCCGGGAGAATCTTTGAATAACGATATGCATCGAGCGTATCAAAACCCTTAACCGATGACAGGAGAAGTTAAACCTCTCCCCTTCCCCGCACCCCAACCCCTCACCACTCAACCTGCTGAGAAAATCAAGAAAAAAATTTTGTGAATTTAAAGCAAAACCCTTATGAAATAAACATATGAATAATTGTTGAATCTGTGGAGTACAGGCATGTCAGAAAAATGCATATACTGCGGTATGGAGATCACGGGCGAAGGGATCGCCAGGGAAATCGACGGGGACAAAATAAAGTTCTGCAGCCGCCACTGCGCGGTCATGTTTGAAGGGCTTGAGAAAAAAGGGAGGATGAAAGCGGCGATAATGGCTGAGAGGAATGCCATAATCGCGGACATAGAAAAAGAGAGGGGCACCAGGGTCATAACAATGATCCACAGAAGAGAGCCTTGGGAAGAAAAGGACGAGAGCCAGATCAACATCGAGGACACAGAGCACGTTCTGATGAGGTTAAGACAGACCCCGGAGGATGTGGACCTGATACTTCACACACCAGGAGGACTTGTGCTGGCATCAGAGATGATTGCCATGGCTGTGAAGAACCATCAGGCAAATGTCACGGTCATAATCCCTTTTTACGCAATGTCAGGCGGCACGCTGATAGCTCTGGCGGCGGATGAGATCATCATGGAAAAAGACAGCGTGCTCGGTCCTGTTGATCCGCAATTAGGCGGCATGCCGGCAGGCGCATTGATCTCGCTGCTTGAACGAAAGCTGATGGAGAACATCTCGGACGATAACATCATGCTTTCAGAGGAAGCCAGGAAGGGCCTGATAAGGGTTCAGAAAATGGTAATGTGGCTTCTTGAAGATAAGATGGATAAGGGGAATGCAGAGAAACTGGCAGAGTTCCTGACAGGCGGGTACATGACCCACGATACGCCCATCGTGTTCGATGTTGCAAAAAGATTCGGTCTCAAGGTCAGGGAGGGTGTACCCAGGGGCGTGTATGACCTCTTCAGGACTTTCGAGTTCGGCGCTTGCCCGAGACCTCAGTATGCGAAATATTGAAACTTTAGGAAACGATAGTTATTTGATTCCATATAATAATAAATGACAGGGATTATCTCTATTTAAAAATCTCTATCCTTCAAAGAGGCAAAGGAATGGGAAAAGATCAACATATTGCCAGGAACTCAGGAAATGCATCACATGAAATGAAAAAACCAAAAAAACACCATGACCATCATGCCATGATGCTTGCCGACTTCAAAAAGCGGTTCTGGGTGTCATTTGTTATTACCATCCCTATACTCGTACTTTCTCCCCTCATCCAGGAATTTTTGGGTTTTAAGAAAATCGTAAGTTTTCCGGGAGATCTCTATGTTCTGTTTGCACTTTCTTCCATCGTTTTCTTCTATGGTGGGCTTCCTTTTCTTAAAGGGATATATTCTGAGCTGAAATCGGCAAATCCGGGAATGATGACGCTCATAGCCATAGCTATTACCACGGCGTATGTTTACAGCAGCGCCGTTGTATTTGGCCTGAGCGGCATGGTATTTTTCTGGGAACTGGCAACGCTTATCGACGTTATGCTCCTGGGGCACTGGATAGAGATGAAATCTGTCATGGGTGCCTCAAAGGCTCTTGAAGAACTGGCAAGGCTCATGCCCTCAGAGGCGCATAAACTCATGCCAGACGGCAGCATCAAGGATGTTCCATTGAGCGAGCTTATGGTGGATGACAGCGTCCTTATCAAGCCCGGAGAAAAGATCCCAGCCGACGGCATTGTAGTAGAAGGTGATACGTCGGTCAATGAGGCTATGCTTACAGGTGAGTCAAAGCCTGTCACTAAAAAAGTAGGGGCAAAGGTCATAGGTGGTTCTATTAACGCTGAAGGTTCGATCACCGTAAAGGTCAACAAAACAGGGGGAGATTCATTCCTTTCTCAGGTGATCAAGCTTGTTAAGGAAGCACAGGAAAGTAAATCAAGGACGCAGGACCTGGCGAACCGCGCAGCTGTCTGGCTAACGATAATAGCTATCGCTGGAGGAGCAATAACCCTCTTTGTATGGTTCTATATAATGAAAGAGGATTTTGCCTTTGCGATCGAGCGGACAGTAACAGTAATGGTGATCACATGTCCTCACGCTCTTGGACTTGCTGTTCCTCTGGTGGTTGCGGTCTCGACCGCCATCTCTGCGAAGAATGGTCTTTTGATAAGGAACCGCGCTGCATTTGAGAGGGCAAGGAACATCCAGGCGATAATATTTGATAAGACGGGAACCCTCACCGAGGGAAAGTTCGGTGTTACGGATAAGATGGTTTTTTCGGGGAGCGGTGATCAAAACGAACTTCTCAAATACGCTGCGTCGGTGGAGGCTCATTCTGAGCATCCTATTGCAAAAGGGATCGTTTCATCATCCGGGGATACTTTTCCTGTCGAGGAGTTCAGAGCGATCCCGGGCAAGGGAGCAGAGGGCAGGGTTAACGGCAGGGATGTGAAGGTTGTAAGTCCCGGATATCTCAGAGAACAGAATATTCAGGTTAAAGACGAAAGGATAGAGAAGCTTTCCTCTCAGGGAAAGACCGTGGTGTTCGTTTTGATAGATGGAGAGTTAACAGGCGCCATTGCGCTTGCAGATATCATCAGACCCGAATCAAAGAAAGCGATCTCAAAGCTCAGGGATATGGGCGTCAGGTGTATGATGCTCACAGGTGATAACAAACAGGTCGCAAAATGGGTGGCTGATGAACTGGGGCTTGATGAATATTTTGCTGAGGTCCTGCCGCATGAAAAGGCTGCGAAAGTTAAAGAGATCCAGTCCAGAGGATTGATAGTTGCCATGACAGGCGATGGTGTGAACGATGCCCCTGCACTGGCACAGGCGGATGTGGGTATTGCCATAGGTGCTGGCACGGATGTGGCTGTGGAGACGGCTGATATCATCCTTGTAAGGAGCGACCCTCTTGATGCGGTGGCAATAATCGGTCTTGCCAGGGCGACATACCGAAAGATGGTGCAGAACCTTGCATGGGCAACAGGTTATAACGCCTTTGCCATCCCCCTTGCTGCTGGCGTGCTGTATAAGTCAGGCATACTTCTTACCCCTGCAATGGGTGCAGGACTTATGGCAGCAAGCACGGTTGTCGTGGCAATCAATGCGAGATTTTTGAAGATCGAGAAATAGGGGAAAAAGCCGGAACAGAACATTATTCTTATTTTTTAGTGAAAATATGGATTCAAGATCTAAACAAATTTTACTCCGAGGTCAGATAAACCATTTCTGGAGGCCATGTTTATCAGGAACGGTGTCAGGGATTCGATCATGCGCGATTCTTTTAACAGGCCGCCGTCAAGCGGTCTGACGCTTCGTATCTCACGCGTCAGATCAGTCACAACCTGCTTTGCGTCCTCATGTATTCAAAAGACCCATTTTTTTCCATTGGCACGACCAGGGATATAACTATCTGGTTCTTCAGGACTGGTCGAAGACACTCAATAAGACTCATCGCCGCTTCGTATGGAACCGAGAGCACTGCAACGTCTGCTTTTTCCACCGCTTCTTTATTGCTTGTCCCGTCGATTTTGCATTCCAGACCCTGATCTGTGAGCCGGCATTATTTTCAAATTCGAATTTGAAAACGAAATGAATGAATTGAGATCACCCAGACATTCCCCTGGATATTGTTAATGCAGGCGACTCTGTGCTTCGAGCAGTAATATGCAAAGGCGAAGGTAAATAGTACCTTCACGATCATGACGGGTTCTTCCTGCATTATAAGGGCGATGTCATCAGCGAGGCCGATAATTCCTTTGAATTTTCAAACCATTTGCTCGACTACATGCACTTCTGCCTCTGGTTTTAGCCCTGCGAGCGCAGGAGTCCGGCTTCAAGCTTATCGCAGAGGGACATGAGCTGGTCTACTTGAGCGACGATGCGGCGCTGGTCAGGCCGCATATATTACTTTTCCTTTTCGTGCAAATTCAGCAGCAAGAGATTTCCCACTTTCAAATTCTTCTGATGTGAGAGTGATAATATCAAGAGGCACTCTGAATTTTTTTATGGTCTTTATCTCAGCTTCCTTTGTCAATCTTGCCCGTTCAAAAATGTCTTTGTTCTGAAAATCCGGAGAAATGATCAGAATATCTACATCGCTCTCCAAAGTTCCTTTTCCCGTACTCTGCGACCCAAATAGAATTATCTTTGAAACTTTCAATCCTTTTTCTTTCAAACAGTTCTCAAAGAATTTGATGGCTTCTGCTATTTTGTCTTTAACCATTCTAATAACTCCTTCCCTTTTTCAAGTATTCAACGAGATATAGCAGATTGTGGGTTTTGGGCGGAACTTCTTTATTTTTTTGAATAATCAGACCCTTGAGTGCTTTTTCTATGGATAAGTGACACATGAAGACACCATAAAAATATCTTTCCCCTTTAAACATGAATTCTGCTGTCTCCATGTCATAATCAGCCTGTTTTAACCATTCATCTTTATCCATGCACTTTCTTAAGATTATAATTGTTTTAATTGCTTATTTGCTTTTGCTGTCATCTCCTGGAACTATGCTCACGACCGCCACCATCAACCTCTCGCTGTCCGCCTGCGAACGCAGGAGGCTGGCTTCAAGCTTATCGCAGAGAGACATGAGCTGGTTTACTTGAGCGACGATGCGGCGCAGACCGTATGAAAAGGGAGCCACAGATAAAGGCGCCAAGAGTCGTGCCTCTAGAGGGCGCTTTATTTTCTTTTCTCATTTTCCCATAAGCTTTTAAGGTCGCGCTTTCCATGTACAAGACCCAATAATACGATACGATATTCTTCAATGCTGTAAATAAGCCGATACCCTCTTACAAAAAGCTCGCGAATATTTGGATCCCCAAATTCAGGGACTACGCGTCCTCTTTCAGAAAATTCATTGAGAGAACGGCTCACATCAAGAATTTCCTGAACAAATGCAGCCGCATAAAAAGCCGAATCTCTTGAAATATAATTAGCGAGCGCTTCGATATCGGCAGCCGCCTCAAAAGACCAGACTATTTTCCGAGCCATTCTGACATACGGGTTTCAATTTCCTCATGTGAATAAACTCGACCATTCCTGGCATCATCCAGACCGCGTTCGATTTTTTGTAAAACATATAGATGATACTGAATGTCCTCCAGCGTGCAGTCTTCTGGTAAATGGGCGAGAATCTTTTTAACTTCTTGTTTTGCAGTTTGCATATGTGTAATTGCCCTCTTTGTATAGATTATAGTATGGTATTTGTTTGAGATGGGAGGCATCACTTATTGTAAATATCTGCGAGTAAGTATTAAGATAATTGTAAAGATAATTATTGCGAGAACGACGCTAATAACGTGTTTATTGTAATTTGAAGGGAAAATATCGAAAATCTC
>JAPZAV010000156.1 GCA_027460465.1 Candidatus Methanoperedens sp.
ATAACATTTAATAATAAATAGTTACAAATAGATTGTTATGGAGTAATCATGGTCTCTGAATGCAAGTCATGTGGGATACATCTTGGTGAGGAGCACCCTCAATTGAATGATATGTGTATTGAATGTTTTGCAGATGGCTGGGGTGAACTGGTTGAAAAGTCTCCGATGGTAAGTCTGCAGACCATCTATAAGATGGATAGCAGGAAAGATTCATAATTTTCTGAGAGAAGATTTTTTTGAGGGAGATTTTTTTTGATGAAAATAGCATAGACAACGGTTTATGCCAGGCGCACAAAAAAATTGTCAAGGAAGGATTTGATTCATACATTGTTCTGGCGGTTGATCATGGCGGAGAGCATGTCGCCAAAAGACTCAAAAAATACTGGAATTACAGGGATATTGTGACATGTGTGCTCAGAAATGGGGATATCCATATCTCAGATGAATCAAAAATCAATGGTGGCAGAATATTTGTTTGCGATGATACCACAATAACAGGGAAAACTTTCACCAATGTTTTTAAGAAATTGATAGCTCTGGGTGCAGATGATATAAAATTATTCTCCATGCTGATGAGAAGAAATTCATCTGTTGTTCCAAACATATTTGTTTTTGAGACCGAAGCTGATACCAAAGTATACTTTCCATGGAGCGATTACCCGATACGGACATATTCAAAAGGCATAGTCAGGAAAATATCACATGAGGATTGCAAAAGGGATTTCAGGTGCGGGGATCCCAACATCGACAAAAACTCGCTTTCAGATTTTTTCAAAAACCAGGAACATTCAGCTGCGAAGGTCTATCTGGTCGAAGATAAAGGTGAGGTTTGTTCGATTGTTCAATTTTTTGAAAAGCACCTCGACAGCTACAAAGGATTATTCCTTGACATAATTGCAACCGCAGAAAAAAAGAAAGGGAATAAATATGCCAGCACATTGCTAAAATTGATCAGTTATTACATGTTCTATCATGAGTTCAACTTCATATACGGCTATGCATTCGACAATAAAGAACTTATTGATATGTATAAAAAACGGGGATTTGAAGTAACAGGATCTATCCAGGACCCTCACTACGGTACGCTTCATAAGATCGTCATTGTCAATGGAACAAAAGATGTAAAAGATCGTGTAATTGCCTCTATTAAATCTCATATATGAATAACCTGAGAGATCTTTTGCAGCGATTATCCAATGTCCATGGAGTATCCGGATACGAAGGCAATGTGAGGAAGATCATCGAGGAGGGTGTGCAGTCCTCATCGAAGCGCTGAGGCTTTTGAAGGATGCAAGTGCCACAGTTCATGCAGTCTTCACAGTGCAGGAAGAGGTGGGTCTGAAAGGAGCCAGGACATCTTCCTTTGAACTGAATCCTGATGTTGCTCTGGTGGCAGAAGTCACCTTTACTGGCGACCATCCTGGTATTGAAAAGAAAGATTCAGCACTTGAGATCGGAAAAGGACCTGCTATCACGGTGAGCGATGCTGAAGGTCGGGGTATAATAGTACCTGAACCTGTACTGGCGTGGCTGAAAGAGGCAGCGAGAAGAAATGACATTTCATACCAGATCAAGGTGGGCTCAGGCGGGACAACAGATGCCTCTATCATCCATCTGTCGCGGGAAGGCATACCCACAGGCGTTATCAGCACTCCATCAAGGTATATACATACACCTGTCACAGTCCTGAGTTTACTGGATCTTGAAAAGAGCGCTCAGCTCATCGCAGGAGCTGTTGAACTCGTGGATAAATATTTCTAAAATGTTAAGAAGAAGGCAATCATCGCCTTCTTCTGATCAGAAGAGCAAGAAACATTGCAGCAGCCGCGAACAGGATTTCGAATCCTGGTGTCTTTGCCGCTGGCGCGCCGGCAGGTGCGAAAATCAGTTTGCTCACTCCGTTCTCATAGCTGTGCCTTGTCTGCGCATTATCGAACACCGCTGACCCGAAAGAATATTCCTTACCTGGATCAGAGAACTGAACATCGTACTGGCTTCCGGTTGTCAGATTTCTGCCGTACTCAAGCGTCCATTTACCACTGTCATAAACAGCTTTGCCTTCGATATCAGACCTGTCACCTGTTGAAGGTCTCACAATGACGCCTGCTATCTCATCACTGGTGCTGTATGTGTCATTGAAAGCCTGCTTCTGGTCATCAAATATCCAGTACGGTGGAGCGGGTTGATCCGATGATGTGTAGTTTGGAGCATTCTTTGCTGCATTGATATTATCGTAGTACGGGCTGCCTCCGGGATCGCTGTGCCTTCCAGCATCTGGAGCATCCTTACTGTAGCGCATCGAATCCAGATACTGGTCATCCACATAGCCTGTCGGGTTTGTCCGTACCATCTTCATATGCCAGATGTCGGCAGTCTCGCCCTGATTAGGAGTATACTTGTTTCCGAAGTCTTTGACATCTGAGTTCTCGCCCACATGACATGTTGCAAGGCATCCTGAGGCTTCAAATGAAGGCGTGTTTATGTTCCATATCTGGGCGAACTTATCTTCATAATATGTATTCTCTCCACCCTCTTTTGTCGCTGTTTTCAGCTGCTTCCATGTGCCATCTGCCTGCCTGACCCATGGGATGCGGCGCAGACTTTCTCCGGGATCGTCCCACAGCGCAAGGAAATACACATGGTCATCCGTGTAAACGCTTTTCAGCGAAATAATATGCGATACTGTATTGGTACCGCCGCTCACAGGGACGGTGATCGCAGTTGCCTGATCCCAGATCAATTCTGGCATGCCATCAATAACAGGCGCTGTCGCCACTTTCACAGAAGTGAGGGTACCGGCTGTCCCGATAATAGTGAAAGACAGACAAATCACCAGACCCGCCACTATTGCCTTACTGCTAATTCCATACATTCTCATATACCTCCCGATTCGCACTACTTTTACCCTGATATCATTAGTGCTTCAATTTATTTTTTGTCTGTTATTGCTTATAAATATGAGCGATAATGTTGCAGGCCGGAAAGTTTTATGGTCAATGATCATATAAATTGATATGTGCATTTTCCAAAAAGGAGAAAAAAAATTATGCAGGATGAAGGACCATGGGATAAGTATCTGGATAGAACAGAGGACGATCATCGAAAAATATACGGCGTGGATATGGTCGAACTGGCAGTACAATACGGTACGCCGCTGTACGTTCTTTTTGAAAATATCATAGCTGAGAACCATGCAAAATATAGAGATGCCCTTGAAAAAGAGTACAGCAATTACCTCATCTGTTATGCAGTCAAGGCAAATACAAATTTTGATGTCTTAAGACTCCTTGCAGAATCTGGCTGTGGAGCGGATGTCGCATCAGAGTATGAATTGAGAATCGCACTGGATGCAGGAATCCGGCCTGAGAAAATAAGAGCAAACGGAAATTGCAAAAGTGAATTTTATCTGGAAGAATGCATAAAAAGAGAGATAGTAATAAATGTTGATCCTGAGGAGGAACTGGAGGTGATCAATGAGATCTCTCAGAAGCTTGGAATTTCTGCAAAGATCAACCTCAGATTATCAGGATTTCCGCTTGAGTACATCACTTCGAGTGCGATCACAACCTCAAGCGAATGGAGCAAATTCGGGATCAGTGTCGGGAGGGCTGACCGGGTGTTCAGGAAGGTGAGGGATATGGAATGGCTTGTTCCGAATGGATTGATGGTGCATCTTGGGTCCCAGATAACCGACATAACCGCATATTATACGGTTCTTGATATAATGATTGACCTTGCAAAAAAGGGGCAGAATACAGGGTTTGAGATACACGAGATCGATCTTGGAGGAGGACTGGGCATCCAGTACTTTGATCAGGAAGAGTGGGCTTCGATCAAAACGAAGATAAAAAACACGGCAAAACAGAATTACACCTGGGCTGATGAACCGACAGGATATAAATATTCCCCTGAATCAGGAGACCTGGAATGGACTGGAGAGGAGCTTTACTGCCCTCATACCCAGGATGGTTTTATCAAGAGACTTTTCAATGAGAGATATTCCGGTGGCAGGACTTTCAGGGAAAAATTTGAGGATATCGGTTCCCCGCGCTTTGTCATAGAACCGGGGAGAAGTATGGTGGGGAATGCGGGAGTGACCATAGCAAGGATATGTCATGTCTCAAATACCCCTCTCGGGCACAATATCGTACATCTGGACGCAGGTGTCAATATCAACACTTTTGGAACCGCAGTCCCGGAACAGCTGCATCGAATAGAAATCGCGAATAACATTGAAATCGGGGAGCCGTTTGAAACATTCGTGGCAGGAAACCTTTGTTTTACAGGGGACCTGTTCGGAAAGATAAAGAATAGATTGAACAGAAGACCGAAGCGGGGAGACTATATATTGTTCTATGATACAGGTGCGTATTCAGATTTCTTTGCCTCGAATGCGAACTCATTTCCAAGACCCGGTAAAGTGATGGTTGCAAAAGATGGCACCCACAGGCTCCTGGAAAAAAGAGAGGAGCTGTCCGATGTGTTCGCACGGGAGCAGAACTGGAGTAAGAAAAGTGCACCGATCGGGATTTGAACCCGAGTTATGAGCTTGGAAGGCTCAAGTCATAGCCGCTAGACCATCGGTGCATATCGCATGTAGATGGTCAAAAGGGTATAAAAAGCTTTATCAAGCCATCGAAAGATATTTTAGATCACCGATTTATCAAGGCTACCATGGAACTTCAGTCTTTTTTAAAACCTGTTCTCATTATCATTTTAAGTTTCATTACTGCAGGTATCGTTGATCTCATAATTAGAAAACTAAAAAAAAGAGCTGAAAAGACAGAAACAAAACTGGACGACATTCTTCTTCATGCACTTTCCAGACCACTTTACATTTTGATAATTGTAATCGGAATATATTATGCAATTCATCAAACTCCATTTTTAGTGGAACAGTTAAATCAAAAAGATGCAGGCTATCAGTACAGAAAATTCATCATCACAATTTTTATTACGTGGGTAATTGCCTCGCTCGCAAAAAGGATCATCAGGGATTATGGATATGGATTCGCAGCAAGAACCGAAGGTGAGCTGGACGACAGGCTTGTTGCGTTCGCAGATATGTCAGCAACCTATGTCATCTGGTTGATAGGCATAATGGTTGCTCTCTCTGAAATCGGGATCGAGATAACCCCGATCATCACAGGCATGGGCATTGCAGGTCTGGCAATAGCGCTTGCAGCCCAGAACCTGCTCTCGAATGTTTTCGGGGGTGTGACGATAACCCTGGACCAGCTTTACAAAGTTGGAGACAGGATCGAAATGGGGGGAGTGTACGGGGATGTGTATGAGATAAAACCCAGATATACCAGAATAAAAACACTTGACAACACGATAATCACGGTTCCCAATTCCAAGGTGATCAATGATCAGATCATAAACTTTGCAGTTCCTGACACCACGGTAAGGGTAAAAATACCGATCAGTGTTGCTTATGGAACAGATCCGAAAAAGGTAGATACAATACTGTACGATATAGTTGATAAGATACCCCTTGTCATGAAAAACCCAAGACCCATTGTTCGGTTCACAGAATATGCCTCCTCATCACAAAATTTTGAACTCCTCGTCTGGATCAGGTCATATGATGAAAGGCACCCGGTCATGGACAGGATTTTCAGGGACATATTCGTTCGGTTCAAGGAAGAGGGAATCGAGATTCCTTTCAGCCAGATGGACGTGCATATAAAGAAAGATCAATAGTATGAACATTACCAGAAAATCACTGACTTCGGCAGGATGTGGAATAGTGCTGACCACAGGCTTGATCGTGATTCTTGTCCTGATCACAGGGCCGTTTATTCACGATCTTCCTGCATCCATTCAAAAGAGTATTCCCATGTTCATCTTCTTTTTCTCTCTGCTCATAATAGCGCCTCTTCTTTCAATGAGACTTTACCGGCTGGATGATACAGGGAAAATACTGGGCTGGACATTCATAGGCACAGGAGCAGAAATTGCCGCATTTCCTTTTTCCCTTCTCTTTATTATGAAATCCATTGAAGCGTCAGGTGCCTTGCTTGTAACGCTAATGATAGTTGCATCTTCATTTATTTTTTGCATACCTGCTGGTATGATAAGCATAAGTGCAGGTATTTTAATCATGAAACACCGGAAATTTTTGAAGTTCAGATGACCTTCCTCTCAAAATGGTTATATTCTCACACGTAGATGAAAGGCCGATGGCAAATTATCGGCTTGTCAGGGACATTCCAGTTTTTATCGATGATAAGCGAGAAGCATCAATGGTTGAGATGGGAAGGGATGATATAACGGTTTCATGTACACAGGGTAGAATCGTGGTATGGTTTGGCAGGCAGGTCGGTGAATCCATAATCCACCAGGTCATTTTCGGGATATCCTGTGTGGATTCATCTATATACCATGAACTGGAAGTGATATGCGACTTTAAGACAATCGGCGAATACGAGGATATGGGCTGTATTCTGGTATCGTATTCGAAAACCAGGGGAGGATACAGGACGATGTTCAATATCCCGTTTTCAAGGAAATTCGCGCTTGACCATTTCGTAAAATCCATCGTTAAATCGCTCAGAGAAAAGGATATAAAGAAAACTCTTCACTGGGATGGTGATCTGGACAGGATAATTCTGATCTATAATGAACTGAAAAGGCTTGATGGATGGGATATAAAGCGAATTGATTATAAGAATAAGAATGAAAAAGAGGTCTCTAAATGACAGGAAATAAGGAATGTGAAGCTACAATCGCATCTATGAACTTTATTGCTGACCATATAAAGAAAATTGCATCCAAACTTGACAATGGGTCTGTGACTGCTCTGGTGGACGGGATAACGAATTCAAAAAAGATATTCCTGATGGGAGCAGGGAGATCAGGGCTTGTGGCAAAAGCCTTTGCTATGAGGCTTATGCATATGGGATTTGCGGTACACGTTGTGGGAGAAACAACAGCCCCTTCGGTCCAGGCCGAGGATCTTGTGATCGCTGTATCTGGGTCAGGAGAAACGACCTCGATTGCGAATCTCGGTGCGACTGCAAAAAAGATAGGATCAAAACTGGCCACCATAACTTCAAATAAGGATTCATCTCTCGGCAGGATCTCAGATGTTGTGATCGTGATTCCAGGAAGACCGAGAGATGACATCGAATATGAAGATTATCATGAACGGCGCATGATAGGCTACACGCAGCTTGCACCTCTCGGGACAGTGTTTGAGATATCTTCCCTTGTCTTTCTTGATGCTGTTATTTCTGAACTGATGGTCAAGACAGGTGCAAGTGAGGCAGAGTTGAAGAAAAGACATACGGTATTAGAGTGATGAACGTGTTCTCAGAAAGGGTAAGAAGCATCGATATCTCAGGGATCAGGAAGATATTCGAAGGTGCAGGACCCAATGCCATCAACCTCGGACTTGGTCAGCCTGATTTCGATACCCCGGAGCATATCAAAAGGGCTGCAGTCCAGGCGATCAGCCAGGGTTTCACTGCTTATACCATAAACCTGGGTATTCTGGAACTGCGACAGGCACTGTGCAGTAAGTTTGAGCGGGAGAACCATTTCACAGTGGAGCCTGATGAAGTTATCGTTACATCAGGTGCTTCTGAAGCGCTTCATCTTGCGCTTTCTGCACTCGTGGATAAAGGAGATGAGGTCTTGATCCCTGATCCTGGCTTTGTATCCTATTCAGCTCTGACAAAGATGGCAGGAGGAGAGGTCAGAGGTGTGCCTCTTGGAGAGGATCTGACGATTAAACCTGATGTCGTGAATGAGCTGATCGGTTCCAAAACCCGCGCGATAATCATAAATTCGCCTTCGAATCCCACCGGGACTGTTCAGACAATGAAAGAGATCAGAGAACTTGCAGGGATCGCGGAAGATAACGATATCACAATCATCTCAGACGAGGTCTATGAACATTTCATCTATGATGGCGAGCACGTAAGCCCTGCTCAGTTCACTGATAATGTAATTACCATCAATGCTGTCTCAAAGACATATGCAATGACCGGGTGGCGCATCGGGTATGCTGCAGCGAAAAAAGAGTATATAGAGCAGATGCTCAAAGTGCATCAGTACATCCAGGCATGCGCCTGCTCGATTTCGCAGAAGGCTGCACAGGCTGCCATCGAGGGACCTCAGGACTGCGTGCAGGAAATGCGGGAGAGTTTCATGGCGCGGCGTGACCTATTGCTTGAAGGGTTAAATTCGATGGGAATCCATTGCATCAGACCGCAAGGAGCATTTTATGCATTCCCTGAGGTAGAGGATGAAGATGCATCGCGCAAATTAATAGAAAATGGCGTTATCGTAGTCCCTGGGACTGCTTTTGGCGAGAATGGAAAAGGGCATATAAGGATCTCCTATGCGACCGCATCAGAGAATATCAGGAAGGCGCTTGGGATAATGGAGAAAGTTCTGACCTAGAGGATATTTTTTCTACAATATCTATTGTCTCCTTGATATCCCTGATCACGATATCTGCCTCTTCGCATAAAAGAGGCGGGCATTCCCCTGTCTGCTGTATGGAAAGCACTCCAAGGTCTGCGGCGCGCATTGCAAGAATATCGTTGATCCCGTCGCCCACCATGATCACTTTATCATATCTTTTTTTCAATCCTTTCACTATTTCTTCTTTTCTTGAAGGCGTGGAGATTTCAAATACGCATTCAAGAGGCACGCATATGTTCTTCGCAAGGGCAGAGAGATTGCGCATGCTATCCCCTGAGGCGATGTACACGTCTATGTTTCTTTCAATGAGGGTCTGGATCACATAGAATGTATTTGAATATATTTTTCCGCCCGTGCATATGACATACGCTATATTTTTCTTCTCCACGTCTATGATGAGCCCGACTCCCATGTAATAAATATCCCTGCATCTCTCCTTGACAACCCTCATGACATCCTGGAGATCCTTCATGGTTGCTAAGGTGTCATTTTCAACAACAGATCTGGCAGTGGTCTTATCTATAAGTGCTTTTGAACATCCGACATCGATGTTGATCCTGTGCTTCTTAATGAAATCCGAGACCAGTATGTCTGATGGACAATTAACAATTTTATTTGAATCCATCTGCATCACCAGAATGGCGCAGTATGGCTTTTTCCCGACAAGTTCTGTTGAAACCACCTCGTCCAGATATTCACCGGTTTTTATTTTCTTTGCGACCCGGTACATGCGAAGCAGAGTTCCTGCGCTGTCGAATACTACTGCAATTTTCATAGTCCTTCTAATTACGGTTCTTCAGGTAATTATGTTTTTTCTCAAACAAAATTAATCATCCTTTTCTTTTTTCATAGTACAAACAGGTTGAAGAGCAGGTATGCTATCGTTACCATTATCACAGAATGCTTGAGTCCTGAGAGAGCGCTACCTTCTCCCATCACTCCTGCGATCAGTCCTGAAAAGAATCCCTGTATAAGGGCTCCATGGAAAAAGAGGCGGTTATATGCGCCCAGCGCTTCCCTGTTCAGACTGAGAGGAACAGCGCGCTGTCCAGAAGTCGTGACTTTTTCCCCTGCTTTTACCATCTCTTCAAGGAAGGTCGAAGAAATGACGTAGATAATACCGATGAATACAAGGAATGATATATAGATAATTATTATATAAATAAACATGCTGACACTGCGCTCGTTCTTTAACTCCTGTTCAGCTGCAGCATCACGCGCAGCGACACTCAGTACCTCGCCGATATCCCCGCTGGATTCATTCGCTTTCGTAAGAAGAGTCACAGAGCGTGCCACTACATGAGTCCTGACCCTGTTTGCAAACCGCTTGAGAGCTTCATTGATCGAGACTCCCCACTCGATATCGTTCCAGATCCTCTTTATCTCCCTGCCCATGCCGAGATCTGATTGGGTCATGATCTTTATGGATTCTCTCAGTGTCATCCCTGTTTCATTTGTGCTTGCAAGCTTTTTCAGGAAATCAGGTATCTGAGACATGATCTTATTCTCCCATGCTCTTTTATGCTCATGAAAGAGCATAAGCGGAATTATTAGTATGAACATCGTGAAGACGATCTTATCGTCTATGTAATCGATAAAATTCCTTTCCTTCATTCCTGTCACGATCGAGAAAATCAGGTACAATAGGGCGACGGGCATGCTGATTATCAGAGAATATTCGGGTTTCTCCTTGAGAGGTCTTAAAGGGTCAAGGATCATCTTTCTTATTTTAAGAGAGTCCCTTGATTTGATAAAATCCAGGAATATCTGCTTTTCAGCAGTCTGGGCGACTTTTATTTCTCCCACAAAATTCTCGGTAGGCAATAGCGGTGCTTCTCCTACATTGCCTGGCGTAATTATATTGACCATCACCACGAACATCAGGGAACCGATAGGTATGACAGCATAGATTATCGCATATAGCATTACATTACTTCCAGATCCCATTACAGACATCATGACACCAAGTATTATTATGAATAAAGGCCCTGCCACGAAGGCTGTGACGTATGATTCTGCGATCAGGCCCAGCGTTTCAAGAAAACCCCTCTGCTCAACCTTCGCATGGTTAAGATATTGTTCGGATTTATCCCGAAAGTATGCAGGGATGTTCCCGCCGCTGTCTATCACAGTGAGGAGATTGTACATAAGATCCCTCATCTTTTCTGATGGTGTGATCTCGCATATGTTTTGAAGTGCAGTCCTCAGATCATTCCCGAAGTAATCCATATCCCTGAGAATGACATCCACCTCCCTGCAAACTTCATCGTACGTGTCTGCACATTTGCTGAGAGAGCGCAGTATCTCTATGACGTTCATACCCCCGCGGCTCAGTGCATACATGAAGGTTACCGCGTACGGAAGGTTTTTGTCTATCGAGCCCTTTCTTTCCCCTGCCTGGAAACCCGGATAGAGAAAGAAAAGCCCATAGGTTATACCTCCAAACAGGGCTGTGAGAAAGATAATAATGAAGAGCGTGATCGCTATGGTCCTGAACTGAAGCAGCCAGGCAGTGGAAGGTGAGAATGTGACACGGGTGAGTTTTTCCGGGAGTCCTACCACAGAGACGACGATATAAGCCATGATGAGACCGAACAAAGCTCCGATAAGACCCGAAACTGCAGAATAAAAAACGGCATTTGAAAGATACATCTCGTAAGACATCGGGATGCGCGCCTGCCTCATCGCCAGCCTGAGGTCATGATATTTTTCCAGCCGCTCCTTTAGCTTATCTCCAAGCAGGATAAAAGGCATCCTCTTCAATTTCAGAAAAAATAACTCTACCTTCCTGTTAAAATTATACTCTTGCATGCCTCTCATCCATTTTCGTCTATCTTTAACTTCGTAATGATCTTTTCAGGAGTCGCCTGGTAATCGTGAATGATGGTGGAAATGGCATTGAAATCAGTTATTTTGTTATTCACCATGAATTCGAGAATCTTTTGCCTGTTCATCAGTTCTTTTTTCATGTCCTGTAAACTCCAGCCTCTCCTGATCATTATTTCATAAACAGCTTTTGATTCACCTGTCCTGATGAATTTATCAGTCAGCGGGTCCCATACAAAGATATCGTTCGTCCTGATGTTCTTGGTCACAGGATCTATATCTGTGATCTCCACAAGTTTCATATTGCGCCGCGCTCTTTTTCCTCCAACATAGGTCTGTGCCTGAATACTTATTATATTAAGCGCCTGTATCATGGTCCTGGGTACGCTGATGGGTGGGTTCTCAAGCCTGTGGATAGCACTTGGTACAGAGTCTGCATGCATTGTTGAGAACGTAGTATGACCTGTGCTCATCGCCTGGAAGAGCGTCAGTGCCTCTTTGCCCCTGACTTCGCCCACAAGCAGGTATTCAGGTCTCTGCCTCAGCGCGGCTCTGAGAAGCTCGTACATATCAATGCTGCCTTTGCCATCTGAAGTGAAAGAATCCCTTGTTACTCCCGGGATCCAGTTCGGATGAGGGAGCTTGAGTTCACGTGTATCTTCAAGTGTAACGATCTTTGCCTGGGCAGGAATGAACAGAGAGACCGCATTGAGAGAGGAAGTCTTGCCCGAGGCTGTACCTCCAGCAAAGATCAGGCTCTTGTTATTTTCAATGCACAGCCAGAGATAGGCAAGTTCATCAGCCGAGAAGGTGTTCCAGTTGATCAGGTCAACAGGTGTTATCGGGATCTCGCTGAATTTTCGTATTGTGAACGTGGCTCCGCGGGAGGTCACCTGAGTGCCAAGCGTCATCTGGATGCGTGAGCCATCTGGCATGGTAGCGTCCACCATCGGCTCTGCTATGGAAATATGCTTATTGCAGCGCTGTGCGAGCCTGATCACATACGAATTAAGTTCGTTCTCATTGTAGTATATGTTCGTGGGAATATTGGTGTACTTCTTGTGGTAAAGATATATTGGGATGTTATGCCCATTGGCAGAAACATCTTCGATCCTGCTATCATGCATGAGAGGATCGATCTTTCCGAATTTTATGTAATCCCTTCGCGCATAGTACAGTACTTTCTCAAGGGTCAGCGGGTTTATTTCGATTGCATAATCCTTTATCAGCTGTCTGACCTTGTTCGTCAGGATCTTGTCCTTGTCGTCTTCGATTCTAACGTCCTCCACGAGAAGAACATCTTTTAATCTGTCTTTTATCTCTCTCAGGAACAGGTCCTCGAACTCTGTTAGCATCGGTTCTGCCGCATAATAAAGATAGGTATTGTTCTCCGGGTCGAACAGTATTACCACGAAGGCATATGGCTCATTTACCCAGTAGCGTTCAACTTCAGTGAACCCTTCCATTCCATCGAAGGTCACAAGAGGTCCATGAAGCTGAGGATCATATGCTTCTATTGATTCAGCTTCTTTTGTGAAGAAAACCTTTATTTTTCCGAAATAAGTCTGGGGCGGAGTTTCTTCCAGAACTTTCGTCTGCATTTCCTTGAGCTTCTTAATCCTGGTCTCTACATCTGACATCAATTTTTCTTCAAGAAGCTCGAAAACAGCCTGCTTTTCTGGAGATAGGCGTTCTCTCAGCAAGACCCTTGTGTCGTCCATGTTAAGGCGGCTCATCAGCTCTTCTGCGCCCTCAAGCGATGCGCCCTGATCCTCTATCTGGATTTCAATATCATCTTTCTTCTTTCGTCCCTTCTTTTCTTTTCTGGCAGGTTTGATATCCTGTGTCTCGATCTCTTCTTTAGTTTCAGGTTTTTCCCTGGTTTCAGGTTCGTCCACATTATCATCAGATAACTCCATTTCATCAGATAATTTTTCAGAATCCTCAGATTCTGATATCACTGTTTCTTCCAGGGGTTTATCTGAAACCTCTTGTTTCTTTTCAGCAGGTTCGCTTTCAGGGATCGCTTGCTCCTCTGCTGGCTTTTCAGCAACCTCTGGCTTTATTTCAGGAGCAGGAAGTTCGCTTTCAGGGATCGCTCTCTCTTCTTTTGGCTTTTCATGAACCTCTGGCTTTATTTCAGGAGCAGGAGGTTCGCTTTCAGGGATCGCTTTCTCTTCTTTTGGCTTTCCAGGAACCTCAGGTTCAGTTTCAGCAGGTTCGTTCTCAGTGATCACTGTCTCTACTGTTGGTTTTTCATGGATTTCCTGTTTTATTTCAGGAGCAGGA
>JAPZAV010000157.1 GCA_027460465.1 Candidatus Methanoperedens sp.
GAGCTATTGCAGAGGCGATGAAGAATGTTGATGTTGTTATTGCGCCGACAAGCAAATCCCTTTCTCATACGGAGGCGCGCATGAAATGCGGTTGCGGAGGAGCAAGGATGACTACAATGCCTGGAATAACAGAAGAGATGATGGTTTCGGGAGGAATGACTGCTGACTACCAAAAAGTAAGCAAGCTTGTCCTGGATTCGCGTTCATTGCTCAGTTCAGCAAGAGAGATCAGAATAACCACAAATCCTGGCACAGATATCGTTTTTGATGTTCAGGGATGCAAATGGAAAGCTGATACAGGTTTATGTCACACTCCTGGATGCTGTATAAATCTTCCAGCAGGCGAGGTATATGTCGCACCCAGGAATGCAGAAGGTGAAATCGTTGTGGATGGAACAATAAGTGGACTGGGTCTCCTTAAATCGCCAGTAGAGATCACTGTGGAAAATAGATATGTTAGCAAAATAAAAGGAAAATGTGCAGACGAGCTGAAAACAATTCTTGAGGGCGTGGGGAAGCTGGCTTACAATGTAGCAGAACTCGGTTTTGGACTTAATCCCAGTGCAAGAATGATTGGAAATGCCCTTGAGGATGAAAAAGTTGGAGGTACCATGCACATGGGTCTTGGCGACAGCAGCACTATCGGGGGTGATGTGGTAGCAGGAATCCATTTAGATGCAATTATAAAGACACCGAAGATATTCGCAGATGGCCGGGAAGTCGAGGTTGGAGCATTTGACAAATATATCTAATAGAAAACATACTAAAACAGCTACTTCTGAATATCTCTTGATGAGACCCATTTAATCAGGGGAATTATAGCGTTTCTCAGTTCTACTCCCTCTTTTGTGAGCGAGTACTCCACTCTCGGAGGTATTTCAGCAAATGATTCTCTTTTGATCAGGCTCGCATTCTCCAGTTCTTTTAATCTATCTGCTAATGTTTTTGGACTTATTTGACCCAACTTTTTCCCAAGTTCACTATAACGCAATTTCTGGTTATTTCCTATTGCACTGATAATCAGCAATGCCCATTTTCTACTGAGGATGCCCATGATGCCTTCGATCGAACACATACATATATCGTCCTCTCGTGAGGTGCATCTCTTGCTTTCCTTTTCCATAATTACTTCCTTTTTCGATAGCAGCTATTTAACTTTAAACTTGATAGTTTAAATACTTTATTAACTGAAGTAACTCTAAAGATAAAAGGAGGTGAAAAATATGTGCCTGCAATGCCTTCCCATTAATATAAATAAAGACCAGCAGATGAAAGATCCCACAGAAAGTAGAAATAAAGAAACCGTTAGCGAAGAACATGAACAAATCTTAATCAAAACTTAAAATGTATCCACCCCTGCTTATGACAGAGGCAGTAATTTATTCATATAAAAGAGGAGATAAAATGGAAATAATAATCATCTTTATGCTCTGGCTGCATTATCTGGCAACTGTGATGTGGATTGGGGGGATGGCTTTCAATATAATGGTGCTTCGCCCTTCAATGTTAGCAATTGACCAAAACCAGCGTCCAGCACTCGGAACTACGGTATTAAAGCGTTTCATTATTTTTGCCTGGTTGAGCATTGCAGTGCTGATTCTTACAGGTATTCCAATGGCCTTTAGCCGCGTAGCTATTGAAGATATTTTCAGCACAACCTATGGAATTGTTTTGCTGAGTAAACACTTTGTAACATTAATAATGATTCTCATTATTACATGGGTTAGCTTTGTTCTTTCTACAAAGTTAGCACCTTTTGCCCCAAAACCTAACACAATCTTAATATTAGTAAAAACTAACCTGTCTCTTGGCATACTGGTACTGCTATTAACCGCAATCTTGAAAGGTGTATAGGGACTGCATAATACAATAAGGTCATACTCGTATGCTGATCTACGAATTCTGAAAGAAAACTCCTATTTTAACAGCAGATATGACAAGTGGATAGTTGCAAACTCATGAATCCTCACAACACTACTGAGACCTGTTGCACAATCTCTCGATGTGCCTATGTATTACTATAGTGATACAATAGTATTATTACCACACAGGACAATACCGTTTTCACTGTGACACCAAGATTTGAAGGCTATGCAAAAAGCTCCGACGGCTTCGGCACGGGCACATATGAAGTTCTGCACCCAAAAGGCGCATCGATAGAGATAACCAGGTCGTTATTCGAAGGCGATGTACTGCGGATAACTTCGGTCAGGAATACGCCGGACCCGGCGCTCGAAAAGGCCCGCGGCATCAGGTTCTATGATGGGAATAAGAAGCTGTTTGATGGGTATCTGCGCGCACCGGATTACCGACGCGGCAGCAACAGGTACAGGTCGCTGACCACTGACGTTTACGACTGGCGCAAGGAGCTTGAGGCAATATATATTACAGAGTCGGCAGGCGGCACTGAGAGTTATGTCGATCGATCCATAGACTTCATACTTGCCGACCTCTGCAGGATGGCAAACTCCGCCGGGGTTGTGAAAAAGCAGACCTACAAATACGATCCTGCCAGGCTTCCGTATTATCCATCATTCTTCGCGGCGGAATTAATCTCCCCGACCTTTACAAATACGATCTGGGATGCGTTTACCGAATTAACAAAGTTGATGGACATCCTGGAAATATCCCGCACCGGGCAGTGGGCAATCAAGGTTGACAGTTTGCAGGATGACAACTACATCTACATCATCCCGCAGATGGTTTCAATAGACACGGTCGCGTTTGGAGATTTCGAAGTGGGTGCGGGATTCACAGACCTTTTCACTCATCCTTATGGCCTCATGCTCTGGGCGAAAACGCTTACTGACATAACCAGCTCGGATCTCACATTGAGTATCACTTACACAGACCAGGATGGGCTCAACCCAAATACAGCCACCGTAATGATCCCTAAGGATACACCGAAAGGCACTTATTTCCCCGTTTCACTGGAGCAGGGGGATTCACTTGTAAAAGACGTCACCAATATAACAGGGTCGGGCGGCGGGGCAGGAAATGCCGTCCGGATAGAAGGCAAAGGCACAAGGACGCTCTCGGACTGGAAACTCCAGCCGCCAAAGGGTATAGGGAAGGACTACAAGAAGCTGCTGAATCATGTGGTGATCAAAGGCAAGGGGAACTTAAAGACCCAGACACTCGGAGATTTGCCGCTGCTGGATACCACAGGCATCACGTCAAACGACTTTTACGTCAATCCCGCGATCCAGCCGACAAAGAGAAATTACCTGAAGGTCACGATCTCGAACCCAACAGCGGGCGATAAGACCGGAAGCGTGAAATTGCGCGGGTTCTCGTGGCTGCCAGAAGGTCCAGATGAATTGCTTGAAGAACGTTTCTATCTCAGGGTACCAGCCGGGCAGGCGATAAACCACGCCACGGATAACCGATACTATTCATTATCGATGAATGTATCACCGAACACCGGCTTAAACATAACCGGCTTCGCAGGCTGCACGGTCAAATTGGAGGAGTTCATGTATGGCGTAGCCGGGAGGTCGATAAACCTGTTCGGTCTCAGAGCAGACATCATCCCGAAAATGGACTTCGACACGCAGCTAAAGTGTGATTCCTATGCACACGAACTTGTGGAGTCGTATCACGCACCGACGGTTTACATCTCAGCAAGTCTAAAACCTGGGTATATAGACACATCAGATCTCGTGGGGAAGACCGTCCGGCTGGAAGATGAACTTACAGGAACCCAGATGGACTTCCTGTGTACCAGGCAGGTGCTCAGGTTTAGCGGAAAAGAGAGGTATGAGCAGATAGAGGCGATGCGGTTCAACTATGACTGGGAGTACACGGAGTAGGAGATAATGGAGAAGAGCACCAACGATACGCAGGATATACTTGAAAAGGCCATCTGGAAGT
>JAPZAV010000158.1 GCA_027460465.1 Candidatus Methanoperedens sp.
GCGAATGCTGCCTGCGCTGCGGTTGCAATGAACTCTTTAAACTCTGCGTCATAGGTCTCTATGACGACATTCTTGCCTTTAGTTACCTGTACCATATCTTGGAGTCTCCTTTCAAAGAGTGTACACTCTTTTTTAATGAGATGCGGGGATTGTATTTAAGAAGTAACTTACTATTGTATTGTCTGAGTAATATGAGCCTTTCCACCCTAAAGGGTGGGGAGGCTCATTCTATCAGGGAATTTTTTAAAATATTTGGCTCTCTCTATCAATAACCAACGAAGAAACACCTCTTGTTCACTAACTCAACAAAACAACCCAGAATTCCTGCAAAAATAATTTCTCTGTAAGTCATTTTTTAACACATAGGACCGGTATCATCAGAGCCTTTATCAGCTCTTCCGTGACACTTCCCAGTTTCAGTTTCCTAAAACCGGATTTTCCATGGGATGATATTACGACAAGGTCAATATTTTCTTTCTTGACCAGATCCAGCAAGACATTTATAACTGAGTCGGTTGATATATTCGCATCCCGAAGAACGCTCTTAATACTGATTTTTTTCTTAGCAAGGGCATTTTTCAATATAGTATGGTAATTTTCTATCAAGTACAGAGGATGCATTTTTTCTACTTCTTTTCCCAGATTTGGGTCCATTTCTTCTAATCTTTTTTTTAATAAACTGTCCGGTTCTTTCGATGCATATACTGAAACAAGGACTATTTCTGCTCCAAATTTGTTCGCGATGCTGATCCCGTACTTCAGTGCATTTTCAGAAAGTGTTGAACCGTCGAGCGGAATTAATATTCTTCTAATGTCCTGAAACTGCTCGTTTTCCATCAATAGTAATTATTATATGTTTAATTTAAAGTTATCTTGCTCCAACCAAAGCATTTATCAGGTTGCTTTTGAAGTAACGGACTCCGCGATGAATCGCGATGCATCAGTAAGGATGCTCGGGATCGCATTGATTTTGGATTGATATACTGTTCCATTTCAGGTTCACATAATATATTGCTGCAACCCCTGGTTAGTGCGAAAAAAAATCGCATGACAAAGTCTTTGTACTGGCTGCATCATAAATGTATTGGTGATAATATGGAAGTTGCAGCGTGTTTTGACGCTGCATAGTTTATGGAACAATATGGCCATTGTGGGTTAAAGAGAGGCAATAAATTTGGCAGTTAACTTAAGGGAATTGATGAAAGCCGTAAAACCCTCCATAGCCGTAATAGGTCTTGGAGGCGCCGGCTGCAATATTATAACGTGGATCGCACAGAAGGGAATGGCAGGGGGCAGGATCATAGCAGCTAATACAGATGTTAATCATCTTACTACTATGAGCAAGGCGGATAAACTCATTTTGCTTGGAGAAAAATTATGCAAAGGGTACGGATGCGGGGGCTACCCTGAGATGGGAGCAGAGGCAACCAAGGAAAATCTGCCTGAGATAAAGGCAGCCCTTCAGGATGTAAACCTGTTATTCCTGGTAGCTGGATTGGGGGGAGGCACTGGTTCTGGCGCAATACCTGTTGTTGCTGGAGTTGCGAGGGAACTTGGAATACTCACCATCGCATGTGTAACAATCCCCTTCAAGATAGAGATGGCGCGGAGGGAAAAGGCAAGGGAGGCGATAAAGGCTCTCACAGAACATTGCGATTCTACCATTGTAATCGATAACTCCAAGCTCAGTGAGATCGCCGGAAACCTGCCGCTAAAGGATGCTCTGGCAGTTGCCAATGCCCTTGTTGGGGCCTTTGTCAGGAATATTACCGAGACCATTACTCAGCCAAGTCTTATCAACCTCGACATCGCCGATCTGAGGGCAGTGATGGAGCGGGGAGGGATAAGTGCTATAGGTATAGGTGAGGGCGATGGTGAAGACCGTGTTACCAAGGCAGTCAGTAAGGCTCTGGCAGTTCCCCTGCTGGATATCCTGGACATGTCAGCAACTTATGGTATATTGATCCATATCGTGGGCGGTGAAGACATGACACTGGAAGAGGTTGCAGTTGCGGGCGAGCTTATAATGGATAAAGTACCTAATACCAAACGATTTATATGGGGTGTCAAGGTGGATAGCTCTCTTACTGGCAGGGTGCGCATCATGGCGGTTCTCACAGGGGTCAAAAGCCCTCTTATTGAAGGCAAGTGAGAATAGAATAAAGAACCGTTACAACCCTCTATTCCATCCAGGATAATAATAAAATTTCAATATTCTGATTGGATATTTTTTTAATGCACACCGAATTTTAGCTTTTCAGAAGTTGTTTGAATCCCTATCGCCTTATGGGAGCATAGTAACGCATATCGTTTTCAGTCACTACCTCGGACTCCGCACTGGAGCGTGCGGAGCATCCACGCGCGGGTGCATGAGGATTTCTGTCGTTTATATGTTGATTTGGCTTTGACCATTAGAAGAGATGGCACGGAAACCAAGTCACGCAGAAAAAGTTTGAAATACTTAAAACTTAAAACAAAAGATTATTTAAACTATAAGTTAAATTTTCATTCACTGGAATAATTCATGGACGATACCTTAGTAAATGTTATTTTCATCATAGCGGCTATTATTACAATTATTGCGGTAATTTGGAGCATCATAAGATACTTATTAAAGTTTGAAGACAAACTTGATGAGATCGAAATAAAATTAGATATTATTTTATATAGTATCGCGAGAGATGATAATGAGAAGAAATATTTACATGGCAAGATGTTGGGTAAGCTATATTAAAGAAAAGGATATAGAAGAGGCATATGACTCTAAACGCTGAGGAGAGAAAAAGAGAAGAGGAACTATTGAAAGACTTCAAAGAAAATGAGTTCCTTACCTATGAAAAAGCACATGAATTGCGTACGCTAATTATCAAAGATGACACCATAAATGAAAGTTTAAAGTCTCTGGTTACTTTTAGTTTGGGAATAATCGAGGAAATGGCAATGAAACCAAATTTTTGGATATCTCTCAAACAGAAATTAAGATTTTATGCGGGTAAAGCTCTGTATTCATAAAACCCAAAAAGCCTGCTCAGAAAAAGTCTAATAACTGCTGATAGATATAGACTTAAACGCAGTTTTTATGTAGGATTGAATATCCATGCCCATATTCAGGTTCACGACTGCTATGTTGGTTTTAGCAATTCTTACAAATGCACAAATTCCCCATCGCCTTCAGTCACAAACCCCGTACTTAAGGACAGGGGCTGTATATAGCGTTTTTTGCAGATAGAGACCTTTCTCTGAGAGTACAATTTTATATGGACATCCCAGCCTAGCCCTACTGAACCGGAGTGGCAGCTTGAAGCCCATAGATGATTTTTGCACGATTCTCTTAAGTGTGGGAGCTTTTGTATCAGTGGTCTGCCTGGTATTCCTTTAATTTGCCTGGCAATATAACTTACGGAATCTTCAGCAGGTATTGATAAAGAGATGGTGTGTCTTTGTTTAAGCTTCACAAATGCGTTATCGTAGTCTCCACCTTCCTCGGCTCGCCCTTGTATGAAATCCCCGTTTCTGCTCCCGCCTTAACTTTTGTCTGCACGAACTTCAATAGATCCAGCTGTTCGTGTGATAGCTTCGCCCGCCCTTCCCTTGCCCTGATCTCATCCGGCGTCTCTGTGTAGGTGTTCACCCTGTTGTAGTCTATCTCAGACTGCAGCTTTTTCATTTCGAGCTTCTCTTTCTCCGTGAGTTCATACGGGCTATTCCAGGTCAATTCCCACTCATCCGTCAGTTCCCCGTTCATGAAACCCTTCAGGAGCTCCAAAAGGAAGTTCGAGATCCAGTTCTGCTTGACCACGACCTTGCTGTAATACGCTGCCCGTTACTGCCCCGGTCGCCAGTCCGTATAAGATGGACTTCGGGTATTCCGTCACTCCTGCCAGCTGCACTATTGCGCTCTCGAAGTAGGGCGCGGGGTTCAGCACAGCGCTGGCTGTGTTCAGCACATTTGCTTTATAGCCATCGGGAAATGCCAGTACGGTCTTGGCGTTTATGTCGCCCAGCGAATCGAGCGCCGCATCCCTGTCTTCTGGCGTGGCGTCTGGCGGCAGGTCAAGTCCGAGCAGTCCGCCGCCCACGCGCCACATCGTCTGACCCGCACTCCATAACATGTGATCGAGGACTGATATGATGTTGAATGGGCGGTCAAGGACTGAGCAGCCTGGCGTGTCGTCTTCTTCCAGCCCGGAGTTGATTATCATCATTAACCTTGACGCGTGTATTGTGGTATTCTTCCCGAACATGCCTGGATTAAGAGTAACCTTCTCCACCTCCTCCGGGATCACCTTGTACCCGTTATCGTCCTTCTTGTATACGATCTCATCTATCCAGTTTCTAGGGATTGCTTTTATGTACTCTAACTTCACGCCCTTGTTTGAAAGCGGTGTGCTCAGGTCCTGCCCATCTTTCCTGCCCATCAGCAAGAAGTTGTACCCGTAAAGCCTCGCCCACTTCAGTGCCTTATCAAGCTCCATCTCTATCTTCTCCTTGTAGACCCTGGTGAGTTTCTTTGTGAGCGCTTTA
>JAPZAV010000159.1 GCA_027460465.1 Candidatus Methanoperedens sp.
GCGGGTTGCCGCTCGTATCCCATACCCTGAGAACGCTGTTGACCGCCTCGACGACATAGCCGTTCCCGACGCAGAGCGCCTGGTCAGGCGGCTCTCCAGAAAATTGGTTGCCGCCATTGGCGAGACGCTGGTTGCGATGATTCAGCCCATCAAAACTGAGGACGAGCCCTGAGTTCGAGCCAGCGACTGCACTCGATGTCGCGATCGGAGCTTCGAGTGGCTTCTTCGGGAACTTGCCGTTCTTGAAGCCGGGCCGCGGCCGGTTGAAGCTTCCTGCCCCATCGACCCCTCCGGAGCCAGGCACCAGTTCAGGCTGCAGAATTCCATCCACTCCTGAAGCCCCAGACCTGATGCTCGTCGTGCCACCTGCCGCGATCTTTAATGTACTTATCGAATATAAATCTTTTCAGAATAAAGAAATTCATGTAAGGCAACTTTTTTCTTCTCAGAGATCAAAAATATGATCATGCCCTGCATCGCTCAGCGCGACCAGAACCTCTGCATCTTCTGCGGTGCTTGCAGGAACAGTGTTACCTGTCCGGGAGGCGAAGTTTTTAGCCCCGACTGCATCGGCTGCGGAGCATGCAGACTTGCCTGCCCCGGTTCAGCCATAGAACTGATCGAAGATAGAGGCAGGAGAAAGAATGTCTGCATCAGGGTCAATGGCACGATCTTCTCAGTACCTGAAAAGATAACTCTGAAAGCTGCGCTTCTCCATGCAGG
Source organism: Candidatus Methanoperedens sp. (assembly GCA_027460465.1). Taxonomy (GTDB): domain Archaea; phylum Halobacteriota; class Methanosarcinia; order Methanosarcinales; family Methanoperedenaceae; genus Methanoperedens. The sequence continues at coordinate 724 of JAPZAV010000159.1, forward strand.
TATCTCTTTTCCTCACGAAGAGCGCCACTGCGGTGTAGGGGGATGCTGGTGCTGTGCCGTGCTTGCGGATGGGAATGCAGTACCTGCATGCATCACATGCGTGAGAGAGGGTATGGTGATTGATACAGAAACATATATAGAACCAGGGAGGGTGGTTACTGGATTTGGTCCACATATGGTGGGAGGTGTGGGAACGCCTGTCAGCATCAGGAATTATTCCTCCCCGATCGAGGTGGCATGCTTTACGCACGGCTGCAATCTGAGATGTCCCCAGTGCCAGAACCATATCATGGCGTTCACAGGTGGTCTGGAGATGAAGCCGAAGGAGGCAGCGGTCATGCTGAGCAACATGCGCAGGATCTTCCGGGTGCACAGGATGGCATTTTCAGGAGGGGAATGCACACTCAACAGACCCTGGCTGATCCAGGCGATAGGTGAACTCAAAAAACTCAACCATGATGAAAAATCAAGGATACATGTGGATACAAACGGATCTCTTCTGACAGAAGATTATCTGGATGAGCTTGTCGGCGCTGGCATGACAGATGCAGGCATTGATCTTAAAGGAACAAGACCCGCGACCTTCCAGAGGGTAACAGGCATCAGGGATGCGGAACTTGCCAGGTCCTATCTGGAAAATGCATGGAATTCTGTCAAATATCTGGTAGAGAACCACCCTCATGTATTTGTGGGGACAGGCATCCCTTACAATAGAGCCCTGATATCGAAGGAAGAAGTGCTGGAGCTTGGAGAGAGATTAGCCAGGATCAGCAAAACAGTTCAGGTATGCGTGCTTGATTATCGCCCTGCTTTCAGGCTGAAACTGGAGCAGCCTGCTGTGGAGGAGATGATAGAGATTAAAAAGATACTGAATTCGGCTGGACTTGAGAACGTCTTCGTGCAGACCTCAAGGGGTCATATTGGGCCGTGAATGTTTCAGAGATCGAAGTCTACATTCTGCGACCCGCATTTTCCGCATACGACAAAGTCTATCAGCCCTCTATCATCCTCGAATGCATCCACCGCGACACAATAATGCTCTATTCCATACTGTTCTTTCATTGTATCATCGAGCCACTTTTCTTCTTCTTTGTTATCAGGACATCTCGTTAAGATAAAGTACCTTTCCTCGAACTCTTCATCGTTTTCACAGTCCATGCATATTTTAGGACCAAAACCAGTCCACGATTCTTCGGTTTCTTTTGAGGAACCGAGAATTTTAAAAGATGTCTCTTTGATCTCAATTGGCTCAGCTTTCATCGTATCTTCGATTTTTTGCGCTGCCACGAATGCGATTCTTGCCTCTTCATTTCGTCTTTCAAGAAGGCACTTCTCCCCGCATGCACGCACCATTTCTTTGGTCGGGGTCTTTTTTGCCATTTCATATGCTTCCAGACCCTGAGTGGGAAGTCCAACTTCGAAGCATTTTTTTCCGCAGATAAGGAGACCATCCAACGGCGGGGTCTTTTTTGCGATCCTGTAAGCTTCAAGACCAGGATAGAACAGCCCTTCTGTAAAACACCTGTTTCCGCAGATTATGAGCTCTTCCTCGGGCGGGGTCTCATTGACGATCCCATAAGCTTCAAGACCTGGATTGAGTTTTCCATTCAGAAGATATTCCCTGCCGACCATGATGAGCTTTTCCTTTGGAAGAGATGTTCCAGTAATTTTGGAAGCTTCGAGAGCAGAATAGATCAATCCCTTTTCAAGATATTTATCAAGATAGGTGGTAAGGTCCTGTTCTGGAACCGAAATCCCGGCTGCTCTGGAGCCTTCCACTGCTCTGGACATCCATCCGTTCTCAAGGTATCTATAAACATAACCCTGGAGTTCCTCTTTTGAAAGCGAGATTCCTGCGATCCTGGAGGCTTCTACGGCTTCACGCATCCGACCTGACTCAAGCCGCCCTTTAATGTATGCAATAACTTTTTCCTGGCTCATTATTTTGATGTTATGATTCTTTCCAATTTAATATCTATTAATTCTTTCTGTGCTTACTCTGGTTAAAAAGTTTTCTCTCATTCATGAAAATGAACGAAAACTATATAAGTACAGACTACCAAAGGCGGTATGTTCGTTATTTAACGAACAAGATAAGCGGGTCCCTTTTTAACGATACCACCCCACTCCCCTTCCCGCTTATCTTACTCCTTATGACCCTACTTTTATTGGCAGTATGATAAAAGGAGTACCCTGCGAGTACAATCTTCTCTGCGAGGCAAAAACCGTGTAATTATGGAGCCATCTGGAAAGTATCGAACCATTTGGAAAAACAATCTGTCCACCGAAGAATACCGCATTTGGAAAACGTTCAAGTATGTTCGGTGCAAGCCTTACGATCTCCTCGACCACATCCGTGCCTATTGAAGTCATGGCCTCGCCATGATAACCATATTTTTCAATCAACTTTACGTACTGTTCTACTTCTTTTTTGACCTTGGTCTGGAGATTCTCGATCTCTTCCACTCCTTTGAACACATCTGTATCTATCACCCCTATCTGAACAAAGACAAAATTCTTATAAATCCCTCCGAATAATTTAAAGATACTGGAGAGGGCATGTAATCCAAGTCCGTTGAAACCATTAACAAGCAGTACCGCTGTCTTGGCGTGAGGATCAAATCTCGCTGGAGTTTCTCTCTTTATTATGTCCCGGATTCCTCCTGATGAGCGGGCATCGGCAACGATGGTGTTGAGCTTTTTCAGTAACTGGGAAGTGTGGTCATAATGCCGTTTTATCACAATTACGATCCCGATGAGCCCACCTGTCATGAGCAGGGTTATCCAGCCGCCTTCATTGAATTTGACCACGATCACTGAAACAAGAATGAATGCGGTAAGACCCATTCCCACAGAGCTTATAAGGAGTTTTTGCTGCCACTTCTGGATTCTTCTGCGTGAGTTCCACCAGTATCGAACCATCCCGGACTGGGATAGAAGGAAAGTGATGAACACGGAAATGCTGTAAAGCACAACAAGAAATCGAACAGAGCCCTGTGTGAAGAGCATCAATACCGCTGCAGCCCCTCCCATAATGATAACCCCGTTCTGGGTCACGAATCTATCACTCAATGTGGAGAACTTTGTTGGAACCCAGCGGTCTATAGCCATATTAGCGAGGACCCTCGGTCCTCCGAGAAACCCTGTCTGAGCAGCAACAAAGAGCAGTGCAGCTTCAGAGACCAGCGTAACCAGCACAAAATAGTTCCCCCAGCCGTTTCCCCATTCTCCTGCAATATCCTGGAAAAGAACCGCATTAAGCGTTTTCCCGGATTCTGGTGAGACGTTATAGAGGATATATGCAGACATCAGCCCGAAAACCATGAATGCAAGCGAGATCGCCATATAGCGCATGGTGCGCTTGGCTGTCTGCACCTTTGGCTCACGCAGGATAGGCATTGCATTGCTCACAGCCTCAATTCCAGTATATGTTCCTGCGCCCATGCTGTATGAGTGCAATATCAGGAAAAGCATCCCTGTAAGACCCATCTCCAGGGTCACTGTATGAAAATCGCTGATGGTGTTTTGGGCTATCACTGGAAAATTCATCGAATGCCTCACCAGAGCATAGGTCAGTGCAAATACATGTGTTATCAGGAAAAGTGCAAAAATAGGCACAAGCGGGACGATTGACTCTTTTACTCCTCTCAGGTTCATTAAAATCAATATCAGGATTATCAGCACAGTGAACTCGAGTTTGAGTGAATGGAGCGGTGCTGGCAAAAAACTGAAAACCGCATCAGCGCCGCTTGCAATTGAGATTGTTATCGTAAGCATATAGTCTATCAGCAGTGCGCAGCCAGAAAGCATTCCAAAATAAGGGGAAAGCAGTTTGCTTGCTACAAGATATCCTCCCCCGCCTGTGGGGAAAAGCTCAACGATCTGGGAGTAGCTCGCGCTGATCACAAAGATCGTTATCGCAATGCCGATGATCACGAAAATCGCCAGATACGTATGCTTTCCAAGTGCCAGAAAAGCCTCCTCAGGTCCGTAAGAGGAAGAAGAAAGTGCATCTGCTCCCAGTCCTACCCAGGCAAAAAGCGCTATAAGAGCGATATTATGAAAGACAGAAGAATCAAATGGGTTCCTGGCTCTGCCTATGATCAGCGTTTTCAATCTCCTGTCCAGCGGAGGCTTGGATAGCATACCCATACCTGTATTTCTGGTGATCACATATAATGTTTTATGATAATTAAAGTCAATTGACCATTGCAGTGATTTTTCAATATGATATATATAATTATTGATGCAGAGAAATGCACAGGATGCGGAGAATGTGTGCGGGTATGTCCCAAAGGTCCGAGGATCTACAGGATTGTGGAAAGAAACGGCAAAAAGATCGCAGAGGTCATGGACAGGAGTTTCTGCATCGGATGCACGACATGCGTGACAGCATGCAAGCCCAAAGCTATAAGACTGGAAAGACACTGGTAGATTTAAGATCACCAAAAACTATTTTCTCAATAAGATAAATAACTATGAGCGGGAGATAACAATGACAAGAATAGAATTAACACAAGGTGTCTACTGGGTAGGAGTTGTGGACTGGAACCTCCGGGATTTTCATGGATATACAACCCCTCGCGGCGGAACTTACAATGCATACCTGATCGTGGATGAAAAAATAGCGCTTGTTGATACAGTGAAATCTGGTTTCGCCAGTGAGATGATAAGCAGGATAAAAGAAATCGTTGATCCTTCAAAGATAGATTATGTGGTCTCAAACCATGTTGAAATGGATCATTCAAGCTCCCTGCCCGATATCATGAAGATTGCGGCAAATGCAGAACTGCTTTGCACTGAAAAAGGAAAAGAAGGTCTGCTGAGGTATTACAGGAGCAACTGGAATTTCAGGACTGTGAAAACAGGGGACGAGTTGAAGCTTGGCAAAAAGACACTGTACTTTATCACAGCACCGATGCTTCACTGGCCGGACAGCATGTTCACATACCTGAAGGAGGATAAGATCCTGCTCTCAAATGACGGCTTCGGGCAGCATCTTTCTTCATCCTTCAGATTTGATGAAGATGTGTGCAGCCTTCTCGGATATGAATGCGATACAGTGATGGACGAGGCAGCAAAATACTATGCCAACATCCTGATGCCCTTTGGGGGGGTCATCCTTAAAAAAATAGAGGAGATCCAGAAACTCGGAATCGAGATAGAGATGATAGCGTCTTCTCACGGCATGATCTGGAAGAATCCCGGCAAGATCATAGACGCTTACATCAACTGGTCTAAAGGCGTATCAAAGCAGAAAGTGCTTGTCATTTATGATACCATGTGGAACAGTACCGAGATCATGGCAGGCGAGATATTGAGGGGGGTTGCAGATTCAGGTATTGAGGTGATGCTGCTTCACCTGCGCCGGAATGATTGGAGCGAGATCGTCAAGGAGGTGCTCGAAGCCAGGGCAATCCTGATCGGTTCACCCACGCTGAATAATGGCATCTTCCCTACTGTTGGAGGATTCCTGACCTATCTACTCGGACTGCGGCCAAAGAACAAGATCTGGGCGACCTTTGGCTCTTATGGCTGGGCAGGCGGAGCTGTGCGTGCGGTCAATGACAGATTAAAGTCTTCGGGATATGAGCCTGCTGAGTCGCTGGAAGTGAATTTCAGACCGGATGACGCTGATATGGCAAAGTGCTATTCACTTGGACAGAAAATAGCATCCCTGGTCAGGGCTGGCTGATACCGTGTACCACATGTCAAGCGGGAGTTAGCGCAACTGCATGGACTGCGGTCTTATGAAATAAAGTCGGTAGCGCAGGCATTCTTTGAAGTTATCTCCCTGGAAATCGCATGGTTCAAGGTCTGCTGCTGTGCATTTATCTCCTGAATAGAAGCTGCAATTTTCCTGTGCCATCTGTTGCACCTCAAAGTACAGGATATCGGAGCGTTGTATTATGTTTTTCGGTTAATGAGGCAATCTTTTAATCCCAGACCGACAATTTAGCACTCAAACATGCCCATCAGATTCGACAGATTCACCATAAAATCCCAGGAAGCATTCGCAGATGCACAGAACCTTGCCCTTGACAGAAACCAGCAGCAGCTTGAAGTAGAGCACCTCCTCCTCGCGCTCATCAACCAGAAGGAAGGATTGACACTTCAGATACTTCAGAAACTCGGCGCAAACACTGCAGGGATAATCTCTCGACTCGAAGAGGAGATCGACAGGCTCCCGCGCATCGAGGGCGCGGGTGCAGGGCAGATCTATATTACCCCGCGATTGAACAGCGTGGTTGAAGCTGCATTTGACGAGATGAAGAACCTGAGGGATGAATATTTGAGCTCGGAGCATCTGCTGCTTGCGATAGCAGATGAAAAGGACGGCACTTCTGCCAGGATATTGAAGGAGAACGGAGCATCAAAGGATGAGATAATGAAAGCCCTCAGGGAAATCCGCGGTTCAGCAAGGGTGGTGGACCAGACGCCGGAGGATAAGTACCTGGCATTGCAGAAATACGGGCGCGATCTCACAGAGTTTGCAGCCAGGGGAAAGCTTGACCCTGTCATAGGGCGGGATAACGAGATCAGGAGAGTCCTCCAGGTGCTCTCGCGCAGGACAAAGAACAATCCTGTGCTCATAGGCGAGCCGGGAGTGGGGAAAACAGCGATCGCAGAAGGACTTGCGCTGCGCATTTTCGCAGGCGATGTGCCAGAACCCATCAAGGACAAAAAGGTCGTGGCCCTGGACATGGGCGCGCTTGTGGCAGGTACCAAGTACAGGGGTGAGTTTGAAGATCGCCTGAAGGCTGTGATAAAAGAGGTGCAGGATTCCGAGGGCAAAGTCATCCTGTTCATTGACGAGCTTCATACTGTGGTTGGTGCAGGTGCAGCAGAGGGCGCTATTGATGCCTCAAACCTTCTCAAGCCCGCGCTTGCGAGGGGAGAACTTAGATGCATCGGTGCCACGACTCTGAACGAGTACAGAAAACACATAGAGAAAGATGCAGCGCTTGAGCGGCGATTCCAGCCAGTCCTTATCGGAGAGCCGACTGTTGATGAGACCATATCCATACTCCGCGGTCTCAAGGAAAGATACGAGGTGCATCACGGGGTGAGGATCAAGGATTCTGCGCTCATCGCTGCGGCAGTGCTATCGCATCGCTATATTACGGACAGGTTCCTGCCTGATAAGGCGATCGACCTCGTAGACGAGGCTGCATCAAAACTGAGGATAGAGATAGACAGCATGCCAGCGCAGCTTGATGATATCGAGCGGAAGATCAGGCAGCTTGAGATCGAAAAACAGGCTGTGAAGAGAGAGAAAGATCATTATTCAAAGGAGAGACTGGGAAAAATAGAGAAAGAGCTCTCGGATCTGAAAGAGAAAAGCAATTCAATGAGGGCTCACTGGCAGACAGAAAAGAATGAAATCGGGAAGATACGTAAGTTAAAGGAAGAGATCGAGAAAACAAGGATGGCATCTGAAAAAGCAGAACTTGAGGGCAATCTTGAGAAAGCTTCAGAGCTCAGGTACGGCACCCTGATCGATCTCCAGAAAAAGCTTGATGAAGAAAACAGGAAGCTTGTAGAACTTCAGAAGGATACGAAGATGCTCAAAGAGGAGGTGGATGATGAGGACATCGCTGAGGTGGTGTCCAACTGGACTCATATACCTGTGAGCAGGATGCTCGAGAGCGAGATGCAGAAACTCGTGCACATGGAAGAGCGCATAAAGCAGCGGGTGATCGGACAGGATGAAGCCGTGACAGCAGTGGCGAACGCAGTAAGGCGCGGGCGTGCAGGAATATCAGATCCGAGGCGCCCCACAGGATCGTTCATGTTTCTTGGCCCCACAGGTGTAGGTAAGACAGAGCTCGGAAGAGCGCTTGCTGAGTTCCTTTTCGATGACGAAAATGCAATGATACGCCTGGATATGAGCGAGTATATGGAGAAGCATGCCGTGGCAAGGCTGATCGGTGCGCCGCCAGGTTATGTTGGGTATGAGGAGGGAGGACAGCTCACTGAAGCCGTAAGGAGGCACCCCTATTCTGTCATACTGTTCGATGAGATAGAGAAGGCGCATCCTGATGTTTTCAATCTTCTGCTCCAGATCCTTGATGATGGAAGGCTCACCGACGGTCACGGAAGGACAGTGGACTTCAAGAACACAGTGATCATAATGACCTCCAATATCGGGAGCCAGTGGATTTTTGAGCTCGGGGACAGGGTGGATGAAATGAAAGAGAAAGTGATGGAGATCGTTCGAAGCACGTTCAAGCCAGAGTTCCTGAACAGGCTTGATGAGATCATAATATTCCATTCGCTGAAGCTCCCTGAGATCATGAAGATCGTGGACATCCAGTTCGGGATGTTGAGCAGGCGCCTTGCTGAGAGGAAGGTAAATATTTCCCTGACCGGGAATGCAAGGGACTATATAGCCAAGGCAGGTTATGATCCTTCTTTTGGAGCAAGACCGATCAAGCGAACCATACAGCATGAAATCCTAGACCCTCTTGCTATGAAGATCCTTAACAGGGAATTCATGGAAGGGGACTCTGTGGAAGTGGATGTGGAAAACGATGAGATCGTGTTCAACCACAATAAACTTTAAATCTATTAATTTCCTTATTTGAGCGGTGATATTATGAAAGTATATATCTGCGAAAAAAGTTGCTGCCCTGCAGTTGAGATCACAGGAGAGGAAGTTCTGATAGGCGAGGGCGCAAATACAGTACGATTGAAAAAGAACGAGTGGAATAGACTTGTGGAGAAAATCCAGTCAGGAGAGCTCTATACTCTTTAAAATGGAAAGCCTTTTTCCCCGGTAAGGGGTACGAAAACTACTCCTCCTTTCGCTTCCTTTTTTAGCCCGTCTGTTTTTGTTACAAGATAGAGCTCCTGGTAATATTTGCCCACTGGTATGACCAGCTTTCCCCCGGTTTTCAATTGATCTGTTAAGGTCTTGAGTATCTCTGGAGAAGCAGCAGCAACGCTGATTCTATCATAAGGTGCAAAGCGGGGAAGTCCAAGGGAACCATCCTCCACGATCACTGTAACATTGGTGATGCCAGCTTTTCTGAGGTTTTCCATTGCAAAAGAAGCAAGCGGTGCTATCACTTCGACTGCGTAAACATGACCGCTGCCTGCAAGCACTCCCATCATGGCAGCATGATATCCTGATCCAGCCCCTATTTCAAGAACCTTCATACCATCCTGGATATCCAGCAGATCACACATTATCGCCACCATATGAGGGGCTGAGATCGTCTGGTTCCAGCCTATTGGCAGTGGATAGTCTGCATATGCATTCTTCTGCTGTCTTTCAGGGACAAAGAGGTGTCTCGGTACCCGGTTCATCGCTTCAAGCACCCGCTCACCGATACCGTACTGCCTGAGTCCCTCTATCATTCTGTTTTTTTGTGTTTCAAACTCCATACCGACTCCCGCTTTTTTATCACCACACGTTCCCCTTTTGAGACCCTCCTCGGTTCCATGCTCTCTGGCTCGGCATATATGCGCCTGATATCCCTTGCCTTAACAGCGATCCCTTTTTTACTTTTGAATCCGCCCTCCCTTATCTTTATGCGTATGATCTTCAATTCCCTGCTGTTCACCTTGACTTTTTCTCCGATCGTAAATTCCCTGTCCCCCTCAATTTTCATCTCGATGGATTCTGTGGTTTCCCTGCGGCTTACTGCTATTTTCACCATCACTTCATCTACCGCTCTGGCCCATACTGTCTTTATTTCCTCCACCTTTGCGCTCTCTTTCCTTTTATCCCCGACCTCGATAGAACTTATCTGCACATGGTACGCTTCACCGGTTTTTTCATCATCAACAATAATCTCATCACCTACCCGAATGATGCCTGAAAGCAGAGATGTAACATTAAAGGACTCCTCTCCTCTGCTGACTATTACTCGCACCGGGACGATCCTGGGCTTTTTGCTCCTGTGGACAGATCCGCACTCCTCGCATCGCAAAAGTGCATCCTCTCCCTCCTTCAGTGTTGCGTGAGAAACAGGTAAGTCAGGTGAACATTCAGGACATGATACTTCAACATTTTCCATATCTTCAAAATTGGAGTTTGGCTATAAATATCTAATACCTGCGGACTTCAAATCCCTGAAACTCCCCTGTGAATTTTTCAGTGATGACCTGGATGTCCTCTACCATGGCATAATTCGGACCTTTTCTGCACCATGCAACCATTTTTTCAACAAGTTCTTGATCACCTTCAAAAACTGCTTTCACCCGTCCATCATCAAGATTCCTCACCCAGCCAGCAAGACCCAGTTCATCTGCTTTTTTCTTTGTGCTCGACCTGAAGAAAACCCCCTGGACTTTTCCAGAAACCAGGACATAGACCTTGATGTTCATTCTGCCTCACAACTCTCCCATATCACCTTTCTACCGTTTTTTTTCCTTTTCAGTTTTCCCTCAAGATGCATGTCATTCAGGATCTCTTTAAGCTCTTTTCTTGATACTTCTATCCCGAATCTGCGTCTCAGATCCTTCCTGATAGCCTCTCCTGTCATGGGTTGCGTCAATACCTTTTCTATGAATCCATTCATATCCTCATAGATAGCCCACGGGTAAATTATCCACTTCCATTCATCATGTTTTTCTCCCCAGTAATCTGGCACGAATGCCGAGCAGGTCTTATACTGCAGGACAGCTGTCCTGATCTCAGCCGCATTCTTCTCCCTGAAATAGTCCATGATCACGGAATAGGATTCACCTGTATCAGCAACATCGTCCACCACCAGTATCCTCTTTCCTGAAACATCCACTTCCGCAGGAAGAGGGTATTTTAATTTTGCACTGCCCAGAGTTGAAGCTATTCCCCAGTGTTCAACCTTTATAGATGCAAAGTCTTTTTGAAGCAGGAAATCGCAGATGATCCGGGCTGGAATAAGCCCTCCCCTTGCGACACCTACAACGAGGTCAGGTTTAAACCCCGAACCTTTTATTCTTCTTGCAAGCCTCTTTGCCAGGGAATAAGCCTTATCCCAGGTTACCATGTGACATTTAAAGGATCCTTCTGTCTTTTCCATCCAGTAAAGATAATATATTGTAATAGATATTCTTTCCTGTTGAAAGCTTGATCCATTTGACTGGAAGAAAAGGATTTATAAAAGTCCTGATCTCTGAAGCAGCATCAGATCTTCTGTATTCAGTTTCTCGCCGAGCTTGAACTGATTATAGACCTCTTCAGCTTCTTTCTTGGTCTGCTCTCTGATAGATTCTTCTTTGCTTTCTTTTGTCTTTCTCTTTAATCCGATTATTACTTTGTTGAGTTCACGGATTTCCTTCTGGGATTGTATGAACAACCTGTGCTGTTCATCTGCAGCTTCCTGAGCTTTCACGAACTCTTTATGAGCTGTATCTGACTCAGCTCTTATTTTATCAGCTTCTTTGAAGATCACAATCATTTTATCATGATACTGCTGAGCTGCTTCTGCGTATTCCTTGACTTCCCCGTGGGATTCTGCAGCCTGATCACGCAAAGACTGAGCCTTCTCGAGCAGCGATTTCAGTTCACTGCTACCTTCGAGCTGCTGCTTTCTGCGCTTCAGTTCTTCGGTCAATTTGGCAATATTATCAACAAGCTCCCTTTCCTTGGGAGGGGTCAATACCTCGGTCTGCTGTCTGAATTCCAGCGTGTCGATTTCCCTTTTTAACTCTTTGAGCGAAGGTCCATCCCCGAGATTCAGGTCTTTTCGGATCTTATCTATTTCAGCGTAAACCTTATTCGCCTGCTCATTGAATTCGTCGCGTTTGAGCTTTGCAGCACCGACCTTTTCATTATTTTCATCACGAGATTTTTTGAGCTGCTGCGCTTCATCTATCAGTTCTTTGGTGCGTTTATTTAATTCGTTTCTGTTTGTAGCACATTTACTTGCTTCAAGGTTAAGCTCATTTCGTTTATTCTTGTATTCCTCTGACTTATTTTTCAGGTCATTTTTCCTGTTCAGCAATTCATTTAACAATCTATAAGTCCTCCTTTTCCAACAGGAGTTGGGGTTATGCATTTCATAATGCACGATACATATTCCGGATCATCCGGAACAGATCTTCAATCATTCACTTTACTGGGATTCAGATACTTAAGATCAGATAATTTCATTGTTTCTTTAATTGCTCAAAACAATATGAAACCATATTGACGTACTCCAGATCACCGCATAAATGAATGATTTCTCCTCATTATATCATATCCCCTTTTAACCTTTTCGGAAGGTGAGAGACCTTCCAATAATTCCAACCTTTCAAATTGCATATTGTCTTTAAAGGTTAAAATTCAGCCGATGGACAGGATTTACAGGATGGATTGCTTGCATTTCGAGCGGAAAAAAGCGCTTCAGAAGCTGAGGGTTCGAAATGAAAGGATTGGAAGAGAAGGATATCGAAGAAATGGTCAGCAAATGGCGGTCTGAGAAGACTTTAACCGCAAGCAAACTTTATGATAAGGCTTTAGAACCTGAAATAAATACTAATAATATCCTGATCGTTAAAAAATTTCATTTTGCGCTCAATAATTTAGCCACAGAGACGCAGAGGCACAGAGAGAAAAATAAAGGAATATTTCAGGTTTCTGCGCCGCATTTTCACGTAAAAATCCAGTATGAAGTCTAATTAGCGGATGGGTTCCATCACGATCGTTATGAAACCCCAATAGATCTGCGACCCTCAATGACGAAATCCTGCGGCGCTGTAGATTTTATGCAAAGTTTTGAGGTTTACTGTAACTCAAAATGAACTTCAGCATATCCATTCTTTCGCGCCTGCCTTTCGGCGGGTCACAGCATCGCACTTCGGCTGTGCTGCTTTAGCTCTACCTTGACACTTGCAGTCAGGCAAGTTTTAAGTGGTAAAGTTGAAAGTAGCTACATTTCCCTCAGAAGGCGAAAGCCGAGGTCGCGGTAGCGGAGGCCAGGGTCGCTGCCGCCGCGAGCCGCCGACCGGCAGTCTCCGGCGAAGTAGTATCAATTACCGCCCCGAAACACACGGAAGGAGCCATCTCCTTCCCATGCACTGCCATCATCTGGAGCGCCATCATAGTTATCGTGATATACATCCTGTACCCATTCCCAGACATTCCCGTGCATGTCATACAGACCCCATTTATTGGGTTCTTTCTTCCATTATGGTGAGCGGTGGCGCCACTATCGGCGCTCGGTTGAGAGCCTGAAGATAGAGGGGTGGGAATTCTTCCAGCGCAGCGGAACGTATCAGAGCTTTAATGATCACAGCAGTGCATACCCTGCTTTTGCTGCAAAGGTGGAAGATATTTTGCGGCATGAGGTTGATGTGTATATCACGGAGGTCGTGAGAGAAAAAAAGAAGAAGGAAGACGAAAATCAGGGATGATGAGTTAGATTAAACACTAACTCTACTTAATTTATGTAAATGTTCTTTGCGTGCTTTGCGCCCATTGCGGTGTTTTGTATCTATTTGAACCCCTTCTCTATCTCATCAACTATCAGAGAGACCAGGTTATCCCTGTTCTCCATGGTCACGGTATAGACCCTGAACTCCCTGCGGATCCTCTCTGCAAGAGGATGCCCTGATTTCTGGTGAAGCACCACAAGCATGCTTTTATCAGAATCAAGCGCCTCCCCGACGGCTTTTATGAACTCAGGTGACTTGAATTCCATGGGCGCTATCTCGTCGATCACTATCAGATCAGAACTCATGGCGTTTCTGATAGCAGCCACTCCAATATTGTTAAGATCCTCAAGATTGACATGATAGCTTCCCACTCTGGGTCCGCTGCCTTTCCTGTGCGCCAGAATCCCGTGCTTTCCTGAAGCAAGATCCCTTATCTCAAACCCGGTGCGCTCTCCTTTTTCCCTGATGATAAAAAATAGTATTGTAAAGACTTAAATCTATAAGGGATTAAATCACATCTGGCCTTTATGAACTTCCAGATCCTTGATGCAGATTATACATACAGCAGAGGTCAGCCTGTGGTCAGGCTCTACGGAAGGGATGAATCTGGAACAAGCGTATGCTGCTCTGTGCCTGGCTTTGAACCTTATTTCTATGCAAAAGCCGGGCACGCAATCGCAGCAACTCTTGGTGAGAAGTTCAGGGAACACATAAAAAAGATCGAAGCCGTCATGCGGTTCGAACCTGTGGGATATTTCAAAAACAAGGTTCCAATGCTGAAAATAATCCTTAATGATCCAAAAGGCGTTCCTGTCATACGCGACGAAGTAAAAAAGATGACGGACGAGGTCTATGAGACTGATATACTTTTCAGGAACAGGTACATGATAGACAGCGGGCTTGGAGGGATGAGATGGGCAAAAGCAGAGGCAGCAGAGCACTCGATCCAGACAGAGGTGCAGAGCAGCATAAGGATCACATCAGGTAAAGTGGAGCCACTGGATATACTGCACAATGCTCCGCTCAGATACCTTGCCTTTGACATCGAGTGCCTCCCTCTGAACGGCGCGATGCCGGTGGTTGAGACTTCTCCCATCATATTGATGAGCTTTGCATTTGAGCCTGATTTCAAAGGCAAAAAAACGCTTGTGCTCGTGGGGAAAAAAGCCGGGATCAAAGGAGATGTCGAGAGCTGCGCCAGCGAAGAAGCCATGCTTAAGCGGTTTTTTGAGATCATCCGAGAGTATGACCCTGACATACTCGCAGGCTACAATTCCAACGCTTTTGATGTTCCCTATATCGTGGAAAGGATCAAAGCCCTGAGCAGGAAAGGGGTAAGGATAGATCCGATCATGGGCAGGGATGGGAAGCAGGTGTATTATAAGAAATTCGGAAGTTCAACGAGGGTGAGCGTGACCGGGCGCATCACAGTGGACGTGCTGCCGCTGCTGCGCAGGGAGTTCAGCCTGAAGCAGTATACGCTCAGGAACGCTGCAAAAGAACTGCTCAGGCTTGAGAAACTTGAGATTCCTTTCCTTGAAATGGAATCGTACTGGAAAGATGACGGTGAGAAACTTGCAAAATTCGTTGAATATGCAAGGCGGGATTCCGAACTGGCGCTTGGATTCCTGCTGAAGCTTCGTCTCCTGGACAAATACATCGCTCTTGCAAGGGTGAGCGGGACGCTGCTTCAGGATATCCTTGACGGAGGGCAGACCCAGATGGTGGAGAATATCATACTCCGAGAATATATGAAGCACAGCAGGGTGGTGCCTGCCAGGCCGAGCGGCGAGGTGTCTGGTGAACGCTTCGACGAAGGAGAGGAACTGGCTGGCGGCGAGGTGCTTGAGCCGAAAAAAGGGCTGCTTGAGAACATCATCATACTTGATTACAAGTCCCTCTACCCCACCATAATGATGGCTCATAATCTGTGCTACACCACAGAGGTCGTAAAGGAGAAGCCTGACGATGTCATCAAAGCTCCATCGGGCGGAGTTTTTGCCTCACAGAAAGTGGTGAAAGGCATCGTGCCTGCAATACTCGAAGACCTGCTGAACAGGAGGCTTGCCACGCGTGAAAAAATGAAGAATGCAAAGGATGAAGAATACCGCGTGCTTGATGCCACGCAGCTTGCGCTGAAGATCCTCCTCAACAGCTTCTATGGCTACTCTGGTTACGCCAGGGCGCGGCTTTACAGCATCACGCTCGCCAGCGCTGTGACAAGCTTCGGCAGGCAGAACATACTCAGGACCAAGTCCCTGATCGAGGATGAGATAAGGGAAGTAACACTCAAAGATGGAAAAACTCTCTCTATGTCAGTTGTCTACGGTGATACGGACAGCGTATTCGTAAATCTTCTGAACAGGGACATAACGCTTATGGACGCCGAGCTTGTGGGGCGCGTGATCGCTGATAGAGTGACGGATTCCCTGCAGAAGCCGATGGAACTTGTTTTTGACTCATTTGCAAAGCGCGCCATATTCATAGCAAAAAAAAGATATGCACTTCTCGTCCTGGAGAAAACGCCTGAAGGAATAAAGGATAAGATCAAGGTCAAAGGCATGGAAACAGTGAGGCGTGACTGGTGCGAACTCACAACCAGTACAGTGGAGAAGGTTCTCGAGCTTGTGCTGAAGGAAGGGAAAGTGGACGAAGCGGTTGAACTCGTGAAGAAGACCATCGAAAGTATCAGAGACATCGATGTCAGGAAGAATCCGGAGCTTTATGAGCAGCTGATTTTAACCAGGCAGTACACCAAGAAACCTGAGAGCTACAAGAGCAGGCAGCCTCATATCACAGTGGTGGATAAGTTGAAAAGCCGCGGCATAATTGCCAATGTCGGGGACAGGATCCCTTTCGTCATAATAGCTGGCAATGGTCTGTTCGTGGAAAGGGCAGAGGATCCAGACTATGCAAGGGAGAAGAATCTGTCCCTGGATGTTGATTATTATATTACGAAACAGATCCTTCCACCTGTGGAACGCGTCCTTGCGGATTTCGGGGAGTACGGGGAAAAGTTAAGAGCGATGAAGGAAATGAGGACACAAAAAGGTCAGAGATCATTATTTGAATATTCGGAGTGAAACCTTGAAGATCCATCCAAGATGTGCACCATGCCTGCTGTCAAGAGTCCAGTTCGAAGCTGAGCTTTCAACGAATGACACTGATCTTCAGAAGAAGGCTGTGATTGCAGGGATCGAAGTGCTGAGGAAATATTTCGTAAATGGCAAACCTGCGACGCATCTTTCCACGAAGATGCACAGGGAAGCGTACAGGGTACTGGGTGATCTCGACCCTTACAGAGACAAAAAGAGGTACAGCAATGAAGCAGCTGAAAAGCTCCTGCCTCTTGCAAATAAGTTCGTTTCAGATGGAGATTCCTTCAGGCGCGCGGTTCTTGCGGCGATCACAGGGAACTCGTTTGATTTCGGAGTGCTTGGATTCGATACAGATAAGGAAATCGTTGAGGAGAAGATGCTGGAGCAATTCGAGCACGGTCTTGACGTGGACGACACGGAAAAGATGAAATCCATGCTTGAAGATGTGGTATATCTTGCAGATAACTGCGGCGAGATCCTGTTCGATGTCCTTCTGTTCGAGGAAATACATAAACTTGGAGGCAGGATCACTCTGGTGGTAAGAGGTGCGCCCATACTGAACGATGCCACAATGATAGAGGTGATCGAGCTCGGTCTTGATAAAAAGGTGGAAAGAGTGCTCACCACAGGCTCCAATGCCATAGGTGTATGTCTGAAGGAAGCCCCTCAAGAACTTCTGGATGCGCTCGAAAATGCAACCCTGATCATCAGTAAAGGCATGGCGAACTATGAGACCATGTCAGAATACGATTTTAGACCCATAGCATATCTTCTGAAGACAAAATGTGATTCTGTTG
>JAPZAV010000160.1 GCA_027460465.1 Candidatus Methanoperedens sp.
GAGAACAGGCTATCTCATATATTGACCATCTTAAACAGTATGGATCTGCATATGAACCTATTAAAGGAGAGGTAAGATGTGCATTTTGATTATGTGAGCATGGTAGACGTTAAATTGCCCCGATAGGGGCTTTCTTGATATCAGATTCCTTTTTTCCTCAGGTAATCTTTCATGGCAAAGATGATAACCACAAAGATGCATCCGAAAAAGAATAACAGGCCAGGATGATCAGTGATCACCTTCATGGCTTCTGAAACCATGCCTGTCGAAGAATCACTTACCACATAGGGTGGAGCAGCAGCCTGGGTCACAGCAGGGTTCATGGCTTCCCTGACAAGAGTGGGCAAAGGAGTGGGAGTGGAAATCGCACCCACGATTTCTCCAGTTTTTGCGGTCGCGTTGATCGCAGCATCGGGGATGGAGGTGACATTGGGCAATAAAGGCTCTATCGAAGCTGGAGCATCAGACCTGTAATTTGCTATCTCCATCATCCCTGTTCTGCTCATGTTTCTCGTGAAGAACTCAATGATGCTGGAAGCAAGGATCGCTGCAAGTATAACGCCCACGTACTTCCTGATCAGATCTGCCACGGATTTCTTATCTGCTTTTTCAGGTACCACAACGATGAGCTTTCTTACCGGAGCATAGATCTTGACTTCCCTGCCCTTCTCGCTGTATTTTATCTTCTCCACCCTGATCAGCCCCACTTTTTCGAGATTTTCAAGATTATAGACAATCGTGGTCAATGGAACCTTCAAACGCTCAGCGATATCAGACGCAGATAAAGGTGCATCTGCCAGCAATTCGAGTATCCGCCGTGCTGTATCGTTTGATATGACCTGAGTTATCTTCTTGGACTCCTCACCGAGAGGAAGTATGAGAAGCTTCTCATCCGCCGGGATCGCGTCATTTTCTGGCATTCATATTATTAATTGCACAGGATATTAAAAGAGATTACTATAGCTGCGAATCAATTCGAAGTCTATGCAGAAAGGCTTACATCCTTCAGTTGCCTCTTAAGTTCACGATGTCGGTCAACAAAATGCGATCTATCCTGGATGCGCTTGAAAAAAAAGGCAGCGTTCTGGTCGCATTTTCAGGCGGCGTGGACAGTTCGGTTCTTGCAGCGCTTGCATACAGGGCGCTTGGAGATAAAGCAATAGCAGTCACTGCAGATGCGCCGACACTCGCGCCCGGGGAGCTTGAGTGTGCAAAAGAAGTTGCAGATGAAATAGGGATTAAACACATTATCATTTTTTATGATGAACTCGATGAGCCTGAATTTGCGAAAAATCCGAAAGATAGATGCTACTATTGCAAAAAAGGACTGATCAGAGAATTAAAAAAAATAGCAATCCAGCATGGTGCGAATACCATCATCGAGGGAACGAATATCTCTGATTTGAAAGCACACAGACCAGGCCACAGAGCGGTCACTGAAGAGGGGATCTACAATCCATTCGTTGAGTTCAATGCGACCAAGGAAGAGATACGCGCAATAGCACGTGAACTCAACCTGTCAGTCGCTGATAAGCCTTCCATGGCATGCCTTTCCTCACGTTTTCCCTACGGGCAGACCATAACCAGAGAGGCGCTGAAGCGCGTTGGGAATGCTGAAGCCTGCCTTCGCAGCAGGGGGTTCAGTGTTGTACGCGTACGCGATCATAATGGAATAGCGCGGATAGAGGTCATGCCAGAAGAGATGCAGCATTTGCTGGAAATAAAGGATTCTTTGACCAGGGAGTTCAAGAGGCTCGGTTTTTCATACATCACTCTTGACCTTATGGGTTTCAGAAGCGGGAGTATGGACGAAGTGCTGTAAAGGCAACGAAACCCCTATATTCTATACAAATGATTAGCTCTTTCATGCACGTTAATGCAGATCTCCATATTCACTCAAAATACAGCATGGCGACATCAGAAAAGATGGATCTTCCCACGCTTGCAGCAGAATCCGGTAAAAAGGGCATCCATCTTGTGGGTACAGGAGACTGCCTGCATCCAAAGTGGCTGGATGAAATAAAAAAGTTAAAAGAAAATAACGGGGTTTTCAAACTGAACGAGACAGTGTTCGTTCTCACTGTAGAGGTCGAGGATGCAAGCCAGGTGCACCACCTCCTGATCGTCCCTTCCATATCCAAGGCAGAAGAACTGTATGAATGCATGAGAACAAGATCGAATAACATCGACTCAGACGGAAGACCGAACGTGAGATTGACAGGTGAGGAGATCGCACAGGCTGCAAGAGATGCTGGTGCTCTTATAGGACCTGCCCATGCCTTCACCCCGTGGACAGCGATGTATGCTTATCACAATTCACTGAAGGACTGCTATGGAACCATGGCAGAGTACGTTTATTTCATTGAGCTCGGTCTGAGCGCGGATACATCGTATGCTGACAGGATTTCGGAACTCAGATGCCTTACATTCCTTTCGAATTCAGATGCTCATTCTCCATATGTGAATAAACTTGCGCGAGAGTTCAATCGATTTGAGATGAACGATATCAGTTTTGAGGAACTGAAGATGGCGATAATACGTGAAAAAGGGAGAAAACCTGTTCTCAATGTGGGGATGTATCCAGAGGAGGGAAAGTATAACGAGAGCGCCTGCATCAGGTGTTTCAAACATTACACAATGCGTGAGAGCATTATCAAGGGCTGGACATGCTCCTGCGGCGGGAAGATAAAAAAAGGTGTGAAGGACAGGGTGAATGAACTGGCAGCATACGAAAAACCGATGCATCCGCCCCACAGGCCGCCCTATCTTCATCTTGTACCGCTTTCCGAGATAATAGCGATGGCGCTCGGTATTGGAACCAATACAAAAGGTGTGCAAAAGATATGGAATGCGCTCATAGAGCGATATGGTTCAGAAGTGACTGTACTGGTGGATGCAGATATCAGGGATTCAGGGGTAGATGAACGCGCTATCAATGCAATACTGGCTTTCAGGGAAGGAAAGGTGAAAGTCCATCCAGGCGGCGGCGGACAGTATGGGCATGTCGAGTTATCTGATACCAAGCGTGATTTTCAGAACAGCCCTGAACCACAGAAGTCACTATTCGAATTTTGAAAAATATATAAACCGCAAATAAACACAGATGAACGCAGATTTATTGCTACGTATCTGCGTTTATCAGCGTTGCATTAATTCATGCCTTTGCTTTCTCGCAGGTGGCGATGTGTTCTCTGACAAGTGATTCCAGGGCGTCAATTCTTTCCTCAGTTTTGAGCTGGGCTAAAATTGCTTTGATGTCTCCTTTGATTTCAGCGTCGCTTAATCGTGCTTCCTCACGGAAGGCTCTAAATTCTTCTTTAAGACCGCCCATTTCTACTTTAAGACCATGCATTTCTTCTTCTATCTTCACGATCCTGTCGGTGTTATCCCTGACTTTTTCCATAACTGTGATCAGCTCTTTTATTGCCTTGAGAACATCTGCCAGGGTTGCCATAGCTCTAAAATACTATGGATTCTACTTAAAACTTTGTGCAATCTCTCAGACGGCTGCAAAGGTTTCGGGGGCTGTGCTTGTGGATGCAGATGATTGTTCTTGGCATTATCTCAGTGATACAACAGCATCAACTGTTATCGTCCTGTAAGGATACACTATTATTTTGACATCATACTTGGTATCAGGATCAAAGGTTGCAGCAGTCCCGCTGACAGTGACCGATCTGTTTGTGACGGTAACAGTGCCGCTGTTAGTTAGATTTTTGGTAATGATCTGATCTCCAGTCCTGAAATCAGAACTTGCGGTTATATACACAGGCGGATCTCCGGTTTTGACTATTGACAGCTTCCAGTCCCCTGCTTTCAGGGATTCACCTCCTTTGTGCACGATCTTCATATCAATTATATTTGTGGTCTCGGGAACATTCAATATCTGTATGCTCGCTGTCGGCCCTTTTGTCTCCGTGCCCCCAAACTGGAACGCAAACACAGCCACGACTGTTGCCAGTATGACAGCAATCGCCACCATCATGATAACGCCTATGACCGGTGAAACTGCATCTTCATTTTGTTTGGTCATTGATTTATTCTGAAAAATGAAAAGGAAAGCCCTCTGAAAAAAAAAGAGGGCATAGGTGAGATCTTACCTCACTTCTACAACCGCGTCAAGCAACATGCTGTTGGATGGAATGTGAACCAGTTTAATATCGTACTTGGTTCCTGAAGCGAATATAGCACCAGTAGCTGTGACAGTGCTATTAGTTACAGCAGGGCTGGTACCACTTGTCAAATTAGTGGTTATTATCTGGTTTCCAACTGCGAAGTCACCACTTGCTGATGAGTTTGAAGTTACATATACAGGCGGACTTCCAGCAGCGACTATGGATATCTTATAGTCACCAGCCTTCAATGTTTCTCCTCCTTTATGCTGTATCTTCAAATCGACTGCCTGTGTATCAGGGTTATTCGCTGCAGTTATGCTCGCGGTCGGTGCTGCCTGCTGTGAGCCGCTCAGTCCGAACACGAATGCGGCTATTACAGCTGCCAGAATTACAGTGATCGCTACCATCAATATGACACCGATGACAGGCGATACTGCTTCTTCATCTCTTTTAAATATTCTCATATCTGTTTCCTCCTTCAAATTTCCTCTCTTTTTCTTTTTACTACTTTTTCGAGCTTTTTAGCCCACATGTCCTCAACATGTGTATATTCACACTCAAGGAAATGATGGACCGCTTTAGCAAGGGCCTCTTTGGTGCTGCTCTCACCCGTTTTCTGTTTCAGGGTTTCGAGTTCATCCACCGCAAGAACCGTTTGTACGTGCATGATTTTCGACATTTTCATCTCCTTAAGATGAAGCGATGCCCGCAACACATATTGCGGTCCAAACTTCTTATCATATCATTATCATCATAATATATTTAAATGTTGTGTCTCATAATGTGAATCATAATGATATTCCCCCTGCTTTTTCCGTAGATCTATCTAAGATATATCTATTTTCAGTTCCCCAATCAAAGTCAAATACTTTCTAACGCCTGCGCCAGATCCTCAATAATATCACTGACATCTTCCATCCCAACAGAAATGCGGACAAGCTCATCTGTTATCCCGTATTCGATCCTTTTTTCACGCGGAACAACAGCATGGGTCATTGTGGCGGGATGCTGGATGAGCGTGTCGGTCTCACCAAGGCTGACGGCAAGTGTGCAGAGCCTAAGTGCATCAAGGAACACGGGCACATCTTCTGCTCTTTTTAAAGAAAACGCTACCATGCCTCCAGATCCGCGCATCTGCTTTCTTGCAAGCTCGTACTGGGGGTGGTTCTCAAGCCCTGGATAGATCACTTTATCCACCATGCCGTGCTCTTGCAGGAATTCTGCTACCTCAATGGCATTTTCATTATGCCTGTCCATCCTTACAGAGAGGGTTTTCAATCCCCTGAGTATAAGCCATGAATTAAATGGGCTTATCGCTCCTCCAAGGTTCTTTGAAGTATGGCGGGTCCTTTTTATGAACCCGGAAGGACCGATCATGATACCTCCGACAGTATCCCCGTGACCATTCAGATATTTCGTTGCGCTGTGCAGCACCACATCAGCTCCAAGCATCAGAGGCTGCTGGAAATAAGGTGTCATGAAAGTATTGTCCACCATCACAATAGCCCCGTTCTCATGCGCTATGTCGGATACCGCTTTTATATCTGTCAGTTTCAGGGTTGGGTTTGCAGGTGTCTCAAAAAAGACAAGTCTGGTATTTTGCCGAAAAGCTGTTTCGATATTACCAGGGTCAGAAGTATCTACGAAACTCACTTTTACCCCCAGGTTCTTAAGATCTACAAAAAAGTCGTATGTGCTGCCGTAGACCACCTCGTCAGCGATTATGTGGTCGCCAGCTTTTATCACTGCGAAAACTGCGGCACTTATTGCCGCCATTCCCGATGCCTGTGCCAGTGCTGCCTCTCCACCTTCAAGGCATGCAATCCTGTCCTCGAGCACCTTTGTAGTGGGATTGAGACCGCGTGAATATACATAGCCCTGTTCCTGCCCTGACATCAACCTTACAGCATGGGCAGCATCCCTGAACCTGAATGGCGCGGTCTGGTATATCGGAGTTGTGACCGATCCTGTTTCTTCCTTTATTTCACCTGCATGTATCGCCTTTGTAGAAAATCCTGCTTTTTTAAGATCCATAAGATATCAACTGTTCCTTCATTGATATCTTGATTCACTTATTATTTTTTATTAGTGCCTCAGATCAGGGGCCTTGGCTGCTTCTCTTCAGGCTGAACAGGCAGTTTCATGGTATTTATAAGTATGGGATCTGTGACCTCTTTTGCCCGCTCAAGCAGCAGTTCTTTTCCGCACTGCGTTATGGCGAAAATGGGGATTGCTGTTCCGAACTGTGCTATCGTCTTTCCAGCAATGCAGCCTCTGATCCACTTCGAGGTGCATCCTGTTGTCATGTCCACGAGGCTGATGAATTCCTTTGCCTCATTCTCAGGCAAACCTGTGGTATGCACTCCGAAACCAATGACTTCAACCCTGTGTTTCTTCTCAAGTTCCCTGATAGCCCGGATATCCTGTGCGTTTGTGACAGAGACGCCGATCTTCTTATAACCGCGTTCAATTGCTTTCTTTACACCTTTCACCTGATCGATGACAGCGGTTTCAGGATCGAGAACCATGCCACCGGCTTCCTGTATTCGCTCTATGAGCTTCGGTATAGGAGTGGTTTCAACGAGCCCTGAAATCCGTGATCCCATACCCTGGGCGAGCCTGGGATTACTTGTAATCACAGTCCCTGCACCATCGCATGCTGTCACGCATGTATCCAGGAGTCCTCGGCGAAGCCCTGTCATGAATGTCTCACTTGCTCCAAAACCAACGAAAATTTCCATCTCGATCGCCCTGTTCTCTGTGAACATGCCAAAGTCCTTCATCCTGAACTCGATATTCTCTTTTGCGGTCTTTGATGTGAATTTCTTTATCCCGCGAACCTTGTCAAATATCGGGCAGTATTCGGTCTGGGGCTCACTGACCTCGACAACTTTGCCATTCTCTACCACTACACGCGTCTTTCCAAGAGCTTCCATCACATGCCTGTCTGTTTGTTTTGCCATGAGCATCACTATTTCTCCCGCATGTATTAATCATTAAGATACTGACAAATTTTGGAAGGTTGAGGCAGGTTTTGCCGCATTATTTCAGTAATTTTCCCTGCCCATCTATTTCCCCTTTCTTGATCCGGGTGCTGGATATGGGTATTCCATCCTCTGCCAGAACATAATCCACGAGCACTATTTTTATCTCTTTCAAACCTTTTTCCCTGCGGATTCTGTTTATCTTGAGAGCTATAGAGTGGGTCTCAGGCGAGACAACAAGGAAATCAAAATCCTCATGTATGGTGGGGCCGCAGGGATCATCCAGCCTGGTTATCCTGGGTGTAATTCCCAGAGTTCTGAAAAAATCAACGATCCTGCGATGGCGTGAACCATAGTCATCCACCTCATGTACCTTGTTCCTTACCATTTCATCCGAGGTCAGCCCGACAGCCAGCTCACCTCCCCTGCTCAGGGCGCAGGCTTTCATCAACACTGCCCTGTGACCGTCATGAAGAGGGTCGAATGTTCCTCCAACTGCTACGCGTGCCATTGGGCTTGGATTGGAATTGTACACCATAAGGGTATCTTTTAATATTCCCTGTGCGATTTTAGGGGCGATGAACGACGAGACCATACACTGGGCAGACGTGATCGCAGAGCAGGTACTCTCTCGAGGAAAAAAGCATACAGTCGCTTCGGGGATAACACCCTCGGGTGCGATTCATATCGGCAATATGAGAGAAGTGGTAACTGCTGACGCTATTTTCAAAGCGCTCAGGGATAAAGGTGCAGATGTTCGTCTCATCTACATAGCTGATACCTATGACCCTCTTCGAAAGGTATATCCTTTCCTTTCAAAAGAATATGAGAACCATGTGGGAAAGCCGCTCTCAGGCATCCCCTGTCCCTGCGGCAGCCATGGAAGTTATGCAGAACATTTCCTCATTCCATTCATTGAAGCACTTCATATGCTCGGGATAAGACCAGAGGTTTACAGGGCAGATGAGCTTTATAAAGAGGGAAAATACGTTGAAGCGATCAAGAAAGCCCTGTTGAGCAGGGATGCGATCGCCAGGATCCTGATCGAGGTCTCAGGACGGGAGCTTGAGCCGGACTGGAGCCCTTTTAATCCTATCTGCAGTGAATGCGGGCGATTGAATTCCACAAAAGTTACCGGGTTCGATATGGAAAAAGAGACAGTAGATTATGTCTGCAAATGCGGCAAAGAGGGTACGGTCTCTATGAAAGGGGGAGGGAAGCTCACATGGCGCGTGGACTGGCCTGCTCGATGGCCCATATTCGGCACAACGGTCGAGCCGTTTGGAAAGGATCATGCAACAGCAGGCGGCTCTTATGATACAGGGAAAAGGATCTCCCGCGAGATCTATGATTACGAGCCTCCTTATCCGATCGTGTATGAGTGGATAATGCTGAAAGGAAAAGGTGCCATGCACTCATCCACAGGGCTTGCTATCTCGATCAATGAAATGCTCGATATCGTGCCTCCTGAGGTGCTGCGGTACCTTATCATCAGGCAAAGGCCTGAAAAGCATATCGAATTTGATCCAGGGCTTGCCCTGCTCAATCTGGTGGACGAGTATGACGGCATTGAAGGCGATAAACGCGCATACCAGCTTTCGCAGACCGAAGGTATAAAACCCACGGATGTCCCTTTCAGGCACATGGTGACTGCTGTTCAGATCGCCCAGGACCGGGGCTTTGATTATCTCCTGACCGTTCTGGAACGCAGCGGTTATGATACTTCTGATAAAGCAGCGATAGGACAGAGGGCAAACAATGCCAGGAACTGGCTTGAGAAGTATGCACCATCGTTTGTGAAATTCAAGGTCCAGGAGATGCTCCCTCCTCAGGTGAAAAGCTTCACGAAGCAGCAAAAAAAGGCGCTTGAGATCCTTGCTGAGGAGCTTGAGCTCGGCATGACAGGTCAGGAGATCCATGATAATATGTACAGGGTTGCGCAGGATGCCGGACTTGATGGTAAAAAGGTATTCGAGACAGTGTACCTTGCTCTCCTGGGCCTCAAGTCAGGACCGAGGGCAGGGCATTTTCTGGCTTCTCTTGATAAGGATTTTGTGGTGAGAAGGTTCAAAGAGGCGAGCGGATAAGAACGAATTCGTGCGCCTAACCTGGCTTATTGATCAGGATAATGCGATGCTTGCTCGATACAAATAAATATGTACATCATTCCGCTCCAGGCAATTGCGCTCTATTTGATCTCAGAATACTTACATCGCTCCATGTCGTCAGTATCGAGAACTCTGTATGTTGTCCTTATGCTTCCTGGAACGATAGTGCATGAGTTGAGTCACGCAGCAGTGGCTTTGCTCATGGGTGCGCGCATAACAGAGTTCAGCGTCATACCCTCAGGGAACACCCTGGGACATATAGAACATACTCCTCCAAAGATACCCTTCATTGGAGATGCTGCCATTTCAATCGCTCCATTGATCGGA
Source organism: Candidatus Methanoperedens sp. (assembly GCA_027460465.1). Classification (GTDB taxonomy): domain Archaea; phylum Halobacteriota; class Methanosarcinia; order Methanosarcinales; family Methanoperedenaceae; genus Methanoperedens. The sequence goes on from JAPZAV010000160.1 coordinate 9,535, forward strand.
TGTCCGGCGCTGCTGATGCTTGCAAGCAGCTTCTCTGGAGTGCATTTTGCTTCTCCGCCTGGTTCCTTTGACATATTCATAGAAACAGGATTTTTGCTCGAAGCAACGCTTTCTTTTATCACTGACCTGGATTACTATAACTGGAAAACATATGTTTTCCTTTACCTGGCACTGACGCTGGGAGCAGGCGCAGCGCCCAGCAAAACCGACATCATCAGCATGCTTCCGGGTCTGATTATCATTGTGGCAGCGATCTATGCATTGAACTACTTCGGTATCAAAATATTATATCTTAATGTATTATCCTGGTTGAGTGTAGCTCTTTCAGTTGCAATAATTCCTCTGCTGGGTGTAGCGGTCATTGTTGCCATGCTGAAGTTGATAGCGGTTGTTAAATCGCCATGATCTCTATTCATAAAAAATCAAGGGCAACAAAGGGCAGATGCTTCCTGCCGCCCCATACCAGGAGTGGTATATCTTCAAATCCGCAGGGAAAAACCCATCCTTCGGGCGAGTTCCCTGCACTCGATGATGCATGGTGCCGCGGCGGGGGGAAAAGTATTTTGCCATGCCCCTCAGTCCTGCAAGCCTGGCTGCTGTGGGGCGGGGATAAAGAGCTGGAAGAGGAATGGGTGGGGACTGTAAAATAGTCTGGTTCTGGCATAAAATATTAGCCACGGAGACGCAGAGAGCACAGAGAAATAATAACTCTGTGGCCTCCGTGCCTCGGCTGCAAAAACCCAGCTGCCTGAAGGATGGAGCAAGAAAGTGAGCACTTGATGCAAAATAATTGATGCTGAGTTCAACGAACTTTCTAATAAAGAGGATAAAATTAAAGAGGAGGTAGATAAAAATCCAGATAAAGGTTTCGAGGATTTCAAGGAAAGCGATAGAATTTGCTCGCTATGAAGATTATTCGGTATTATTTATTCTCATCTTTGCACAATAATAAGTAACCGCGCTCCAGAATAAAAAAAGAGGTAATGCAAATAGAACATTCAGATAAAGATTGTATGATAAGTAGCCTGCATACATAAACAACAATCCTACCAGAGTTATTATTGCGCCCGTAAGGCTAAAACCTTTCAATGCATTTCGATTTTTCCACAACGCCAATAAAGATGGAATGACAGAGAAGAAAAACAGTATGCTTGATATTGCAAATAAGTAATTTATCGGGGCGCCATCGGTCATAAGATCCTATTCTTAGCCTCTCCCATTTTGTTTTTCATTTCCGTAAATGCATTTTTTTCCATTTTTTCAATCAGGTTTCGGCTGCAGCCGTTATTTTAAGTATCGTATGTTTTGTATACTATATAAAAAGAATTAATTATGATTGCTTTCTAATGCTTTAATCAAACCATATATTAGAAGGTTGAGTGGGGTTTGTATATTATGTTTTTTCCCAAGTTCAATTATTTTTCCATTAAGGAAGTCAACCTCAGTTTTTCTTCCATTAATAATATCGAGTTGCATTGAAGTTCTATGGTCATATCCATCTTCGCAAGCTTTAAGCAATGATTCTATACGTTCCTCCTCATCTAATTCGATGCCTTCAGCCCTTGCCATATTCAACGATTCTTTAACTACTGCTACTAAACTCTCTTTCAATTCAGGTATTTCAAATATCATACCTAATTTTGTTCTGGTGATTGCATTGATTGAATTGGCTGCAATTATTCCAATAGCTTTCCACCATATGTCCCTGGAAATATTAGCAGATGCTATTGTGGGTATTCCTGCTGAAGTTAATAATAATGCCAGACTCTTTGCATATTCTTGTGACCTGGAGTATCTCCCTCCAAGTCTGCTTTGCCCATAAAATGCTAACAACTCGATTTGTCCTGGTTTAACCATCGTTGCTGGAAACCTTACGACTCCTTCAATTATCTGTTCTTTGCTGACATATTTATTGATTATCTCAAATATCCCCAGCCCGTTTTGCAGACTAACAACATTAGTGCTTTCTCCAATCATTGGCATTACACTTTTAACAGCTTTTTCCAGGCTATATGCTTTCACTGCAAATAGAATTAGATCTTGCTTTTTTGTAATACTTCCTGGCGGTACGATAGTAACATTATTCAAATGTATTTCTTTAACCCCGGATATTGACAATCCATTTTCTTTAATTTCCTTAATTATATCCTCATTTTTTTCTACAAAAGTTACCTTGTATTCTGCATTGGATAAGAAACCTCCAAATGTGCCACCGATTGCACCGGTTCCAACAATGAAGATATTGTTAAAGTCTATATTTTTTAACATTTTCTAACCTTAACCTTCATAGCAAGTGAATTCTATGACCTGGATATCATATTATATTTATAAATATATAATCAAGCTGGTACAAACAAAGCAAATATTTTCTATTTTTATCGGGCGCCATCCTTTCCATTTAGATGAGTATTCTAAATAAAAAGTGATACTATGTTTAGCGATTTAGCTCTTAAAGCAAAGGCTTGTAGATATTTAAAATCGGCATGATCCAGATGTTTCTTAATTTGACACATTTTTTTTCTCTCTTATGGTAAAGTTTTTTATCACGTTCCGATAATGTCCAGCGACCTTCTGGGGTTTTTCAGGAGCTTCAATCACCGCAATGGACGCAAAGATCGCAATGTATAGCAGTAGTACCCTTTGTATACTTTGCGCTCTTAGCTGTGAGATTACACAAACGGGTCATCGGACACTAACGCTAATAATGGTTTTAATTATTTTTTCGATTTTTAATTTTTTCCAGAAGTTCAATCAAATTGAGTAAGAATATATCATTAGCAGCATTTATCAGTTCTTGTGAACAATCTGCCTGGGAAAAAACTTTTCCTTCGCATAGCTCAATCCATAGCGAGGGCATTTCGGCCATTCTGCTAACCATACCGCCCCAACTATCGGGTGCAGCGTAGAAGACTTTGTTGACGTCAGAAGTTATCAAACGTACCAAACACATGGGACAGGATTCAAGGGACGTATATAGTGTGTAGCCTTCTTTCTCATGGATATCCGGATGGGTATTTTCAAACTTGTCCATTACTACCATTTCAGCATGTCTATCACTGCGAAAATATGGAATGAACACTTCGTTGTTACCCTGAGCAACTATATTACCATGACCATCAATTAAAATACATCCAACACCAAAGTTACCATCATCCACAGCCTTTAGTGCCAATATATTAGTAAACCCGATGAAACTATCATCACGGTATAAAAATTGATAATCAGTTAGCCAAGTTTTCCACTCAGCAGCATTCTTATTTGTCTGACTGATTTTCTCAAGTTCCTGCAGTCCTAAAGCTCTAATCTGTTCATTCGACATATCAACGTGCTTCCAAAGAATCCACTTTGACTTAGTTCAAAACTGTAATGTTTGCATCAATGCACCGGATGAAGCAATCTATAAATCCCGATCACTTATAACCTTTAACCTCAATAGTAGGGTATCACGGCCATTCATGCGAGAATGCACGCTAAGTGAAGTGTCCAGCAACATATTGCCGGATTTTTGTGCAGATCAAAGCTCAAAATACGGTGCAGTAGAACCATATGATTCATGAAATCTGCGGCAGCATGTCTCTACCTTACTTGCTTCTGAAAGTATCGAGCAGCATCCTCACGTCTCCCGGTGGATAACCCGAATAGCTCTTGCTGAAATAACCAAAAACCTCCACAGAATCCTCAAAAAAACTTTTG
>JAPZAV010000161.1 GCA_027460465.1 Candidatus Methanoperedens sp.
TATAGCTCTATTAAAGCAACTGATAGCATCATCATTCTTTCCTAAATTACTAAATGCATTGCCCTTATTATTCCATGCAGGTGCATAATTAGGATCTATCTCCATAACCTTATCGAAACAACCAATAGCCTCTTCATGCTTTCCTAATCTACCAAGAATATTACCTTTATTAATCCATGCCTCGATATAATTTGGATTTATCTCAGTAGCCTTATCATAGTATTTGATAGCTTCATCATATTTTCCTAAATTACTAAGTGCACTGCCCTTATTATTCCATGCAGGTGCATAATTAGGATCTATCTCTATAGCTTTATCATAACACTTGATTGCTTCATCGTACCTTCCTAAATTACCGAGAGCATTGCCCTTATTATTCCATGCAGGGACATAATTCGGATCTATTTCTATAGCATTATCATAACAGTCGATAGCCCCTTCATGCTTTTCTAAAAAATAAAGCGCATTCCCTTTATCATTCCACGCGTCGACATAATTCGGATCAACCTCTATAGCTTTATTGAAGCAACTGATAGCTTCATCATATTTTCCTGAATTATAAAGAGCCAAACCTTTGCCATACCAAGCATCGACATAATTCGGATCAACCTCTATAGCTCTATTAAAGCAACTGATAGCATCATCATTCTTTCCTAAATTACTAAATGCATTGCCCTTATTATTCCATGCAGGTGCATAATTAGGATCTATCTCCATAACCTTATCGAAACAACCAATAGCCTCTTCATGCAAACATTGGATAGCTTCATCATATTTTTCTAAATTATTAAGGGCTAAACCTTTGTTATGCCAAGCCTGCGGATAATTTGGGTCTATTTCAATGGCCTTATTATAGCATTCGATGGCTTCGTCATAATTTTCTAAATTAGAAAGGGCTAAACCTTTGGTATTCCATTCATTAGCACCATTATCAACAATCATGGGATCCTGCTTTCATAACATTTTAAAGTATTATTTGGATTATACGGTTATCTCTGCCTCTGGCTTACGCGCCTCGCCTGCCTTTGTCGGGAACCTTATGGGAATACCAGGCGGCTTACTGAATTGTTTGCAATAGCTTGTAAATCGTTCTTTGTTAATTATAGCTGAACTTACCCTGCATAAAAGTATAAGCAATTGTGTCTTTTCATTATCAAGTTTTACAACCTTATCGAAATCAAGATATTCATCTAAATTTTCAATTTTTTGGAATACTACATTTGAAATCTGACTACTTATATCTTGATTATGGGATAACCATTTGAGCGCATTATCCTTGTATCTGCATAGATCTTCGTTATATATTCTCTTAAGATCATGTGCTTTCGTATTTTTGGCATTAATATTTAGAATATTGTGTACGTTTTTTACAGCTTCAATTAAACTTGATATATCCTGATTTTGTCGAAAGCTATCATAGAATTCTTCAGCAGCTTTTATTATCGCTTCTATGTTCTTACTATAAATATCGGGGATAACTGCAATTTCTATATTTCTAAATCCAGTGGAATCCGTCAAACCAAGTTTAGGTTTCTGTTTTCCTTTTCCTTTAGCTAATAGCTGGCTTTCTGCATAGTTGTAAAGCTGATCCAGGAAAACTCTTCCATGTACCTCAGCGGCTTTGCCATTTAATCCTTCTATTAAATAAAATGTAAACGTTCCATGAGAATGAGGCTCTTGTTCAATTTCATGCGGAAGAATAATTTCTCTCGATACTTGATCTCCGGCACTTGATGCTAGTATGAATCTTCCTTCTCCTAATTCTTGGAAAAATTCCTCAGAGATCACATCTTTTCCTTTTGTAGCAATTCCACTATAGCAGGAGTCGAGGATAATAATATTTGCTTTATTGGCAGGATTAGAAAAAACATGCTTAAGTTCTTGGAAATTTATACCATAAACAAAGGGTTCGTCCTTTAACATATCATAAGGTGCTATGTACCCGTTTCCATATCCATCTTCAAATCCATGCCCGGAGAAATAGAAAAGAGCTAATTCCCAGGTATCAGTATCGCATTTCCAGAAGATATCACTAATTGCCTTGCGAATTCGCTCGCATTTAGCATCTGCTCCTATTAAAAAGTGATCCTTTGCTACATTAAAACCACCTATATGAGGATTGCTCAGCATCTCATATATTTCCCTAGCATCATTTTCAGCTCCTCTTAATGGAATGATGCTGCTATCATTGTATTCATCTATGCCTATAATTACAGCCCTGCGCTTCCTTCCAGACTGCTTCACCTCTGGCTGTTCCTCTTCAGCCATATACTCCCTTCCATTTGACCTCCAATTTACTTCCTAACAGTGCAATGCTAAATTCGACCCCCTTCAGCACGTTAGCCACAAATCCATTAAGACGAACTATAATCGCCTTACGGTCGTATATTCCAGGTTGCTTTAAAACTTCAGATATTTTTTCTTTAATAAATAAGAGGAATAGCTTCTGAAAACAATCAACAGCTAAATCCGGGTTCTTTAGCAGCTTTTTGCTATCCAGCCTCACATATACTATCTCAAATCCAATTGGATGCGAAGCAAATTTACAATTAGCTGTAAATATTATTACTGGGAAATACTTGATATCGAATTTATTTACTGTCTTTCTAAAATTGGGATCATTAAGCCTGCCAATATTCACAAAATGGTTTTTGGCCGCGCCCTCCCATAAGGTTCGAAGTTTATTCTCAAGCTCTTTATCCGGCGGCATAACACCTGGATAAAATAAAAGATAAACTTCAGAATCAGAAGGCAAATTGTCAAGGAAGACATTTTCTCCAACCGCCCTTACACCTTTTTTTTCTTCAATAAGCTCGGTCAGAACTAATTGATATCCCATGTTCATATGTATGGCCATCAACAATTTAAGTCTTTCGCCAAAAGAAAATAGACCGCATAATCCCGAATTTACAATACACGAATATGTTAGCAAAAAATAAATAAGTCTTATTCATTTTTTTCAACTCCTTAACTTCCCTATCATATCTCTTATCTTCGCTGCTTTCTCGAATTCCAGGTTCTTTGCAGCCCTGTGCATCGCTGCCTCAAGCTCGATGATGTAGCTGAAAACGTCCTCCTTCGGAGGCACCTCGATCATCTCCCTCTTTTCGACAGCCTTCTTTATGGTCTGAGGTACGATACCGTGCTCCTGATTGTACTTCATCTGCATTTCACGTCTCCTGTTCGTCTCATCGATAGCCCTCTGCATCGAACCTGTAATTCTGTCAGCATACATCACCACCCTGCCTTCGATATTCCTCGATGTCCTTCCTGTGGTCTGCAGCAGCGATCTCTCCGAGCGCAGATAGCCTTCCTTGTCTGCATCAAGTATCGCCACCAGAGCCACTTCAGGAAGGTCAAGACCCTCTCGCAGCAGATTTATCCCGACAAGCACATCGAACTCTCCGAGACGAAGCCCGCGTATGATCTCGATGCGTTCAAGCGTTTCTATCTCTGAGTGCATGTATCTTGCCTTTATGCCCATGCTGAGAAGATATTCGGTCAGGTCTTCTGCCATCCTTTTTGTGAGAGTGGTAACAAGTATCCTGTGGTTCTTTGCGGTCTTTGCCCGGATCTCTGCCATCAGGTCATCTATCTGCCCTTTCACTGGCTTCACCGCAATCTCTGGATCAACAAGCCCTGTGGGTCGTATGATTTGCTCCACAACCTGTGCGCTGTGTTCAAGCTCATATGCGGCAGGAGTGGCGGAAACATACAATACCTGATTGACCCTTGCCTCGAACTCTTCGAAGGTAAGCGGGCGGTTATCAAACGCAGAAGGAAGCCTGAACCCATAGTCCACAAGCGAATCCTTTCGTGCATGATCCCCTGCATTCATCCCCCGCAGTTGAGGGAGCATGACATGGGATTCATCTATGATGACCAGGAAGTCTTTCGGGAAATAATCAATGAGCGTGTACGGAGGTTCTCCCTCTCTTCGCCCATCCATATGCCTGCTGTAGTTCTCGATTCCCTGACAGTACCCGATCTCCCTCATCATCTCGATATCGAACTTCGTGCGCTGCTCAAGTCGGGCTGCTTCCAGGATCTTTCCTGTGGATTTGAGACTCCTGAGCCTTTCCTTCAGTTCTGCCTCGATTGAAACCACCGCATCATCGATTTTTTCCTGCGGCATAACGAAATGCTTTGCAGGGTAGATGATCACTGCATCACGTTCTCTCATCGTCTTGCCAGTCAGGGCATCAAATTCAGCTATCCTTTCGATCTCATCTCCGAAGAGCTCTATCCTGATGCATGCCCTGGTGTATGAGGGATACACTTCTATCGTATCTCCGCGCACCCTGAATTTTCCAGCACTGAAATCAAGATCGTTTCGCTCATACTGCATATCCACAAGCCTGGAAAGCAATGCCCTGCGCTCATTTTCTTCTCCTTTCCTGAGAAATATTGACATTTCCTTCCATTCCCGGGGAGAGCCTATGCCGTAGATGCAGGAAACGCTTGCCACAACGATCACATCCCTCCGTTCGAAAAGCGACCAGGTTGCAGAGAGGCGCATCCTGTTGATCTCCTCGTTTATGGATGCATCTTTTTCGATATACGTATCTGTCTGAGGGATATATGCTTCAGGCTGGTAATAATCGTAGTAACTTACAAAATATTCCACAGCATTTTCAGGGAAAAATCCTTTGAACTCGGAATAAAGCTGCGCTGCAAGTGTTTTGTTGTGCGAGATAACAAGCGTGGGCCGCTGCAATCTCTGTATCACGTTCGCAACTGTGAAGGTCTTGCCCGAGCCTGTCACTCCGAGCAGGGTCTGATGCTTTAATCCCCGGTCTATTCCCCTGCAGAGCTCTTCAATTGCTTTTATCTGATCCCCCATGGGTTCGAATCCAGATACAAGTCTAAATGGCATCATATCTCCAGGATCTGCGGCCTCTCCTTCCTGTAATCCTTCATCCTCCTGACGATCACTTCGCCCAGAAATAGCACAAGTGCAGCAAGCAGGAACGGTGCTTTTTCACTCTTCGGCTCCTCCGCGGTCCTTACGGCCTTTTCCTTGATATCCACAAGCAGCAACCCCTCGACCTCCTCTTCCTGGTACACGCGCCCGCCATTGGATTCAATAGCGGTCTTGAGCCTTTCATTAAAGCCCACATCCCTGTATTCAAGCGGATAGTTCACAGCTATGCCGTAGCCTGAGAGGTCGTGGAACCCTTCTTTATCAGGGCTTATGGTAGCTTCGTAAGTTTCAGGACCGGTGCGCGAGAGGTCAAGGGGTCTGCCGTCGAGTTTTACCTGGGGCAGGGTATTTGAAGTGATCAGAATTTTGCCCTGCGATCCTCCCCAGATATCCTCAGCCTCCATCACCACCCCTTCTCTGGGACGCGGATCTCCGATCGCCCAGTTTATCATCGCTGAGACCAGACGCGAGTTCTCGCCTGTGTACATCCCTGAAGCCCACATCGTCAAACCGCCGCCATTGTCGGTGGTGAACGAAGCCACTCTTCCAAGCCCGAAACCCCATGTGGTAATTATTGGTTTCCCTCTCGTCGTTGCCACCAGCCTGTCAGAGCCCAGCTTCGGAGTCACATCGTTGAATCCTGTCACTGATGCGCTGATGTTGACGTATTTCGTGATGAAATGGTTGGAATCAACTGCTGTGAGTGGATATTCATAACTTATTTCTGGGGTGGGTTCAGGGGTCGGGGTAGCACCTGGAGCACCTTCGATCAATGAACTCGCCCTCTCATCCGGATTCAGAACTACTGCCTGTCCGCCTGCAGCCTGGGCAAGTTCGCTGTACAGCCTGTTCGGATTTTTCACGGCTTCATATGAAAGAATGATCTGCACAAACTGGATTCTTATTTCTTTATTCTTCAGGTCGACCACTGTCCTTTTTATCGCGTCAAAGCCTTCTGGAGGCATAATACCGTCAGATAACACAATGATCTCTTTCGTACCGCTGACTGAATTCAATAATTGCTCTGCACCCAGAAGTCCATTATCAATGTCCGTAGGGTTATCCCCTCCTTTCGGACCGATTTCCATTATGAAGCTCTCAAGCTCTGCCCTGTTTGCTTCGCTTCCTATGGACAGCATACCTGCCTTTGCCGTGGTTCCCCCGAACGCAACAACTCCAATGCGGGAGTCACGCGCCATGGTCCGGACGAGATTTATGGCATTGGCATCTATAAGACTGATAAATGTGATGCCTGTACTCGGGTCTCCTCCTCCTGTACTTCCCGAAGAATCAATAACGATCACTGTATTCCTCCCGCCTCCATATTCAGCACCCCTTGATATTATGGGCAGGAGAGCCTCGACCTTTGAATTGTTGTAATTGCCCCTGTCATACGCTGCATCTCCACCCACTACAACCAGTCCGCCTCCGTCTGCCACATAGTTCCTGAGCGTGTCAGCGCTCAACTGCGGAGCGTCTTTATTGTCTATTATCAAAGCCTTGTACGGTGCAGGATTGTCCGGTATATTGCTTACCGCTGTCGCTTCGTACAGACCTGATATGATCTTATATAGAGGAGAGCCTGTATCCTCTGTCAAAGCCAGCACCTTCGGCTTCGGGACTACGAAGACCGACCTGTAGAACACGTTGTTGACCCCGAACCAGTCTTCACTGGCTGGCGTGATCGCTGCCCTGATCTCATGTTTCCCAAGCTTGCTGAACACCACAGAAACAGGGATCGCTCTTGTGTGCTCTTTCTGGACGATGTTGCTTCCTTCTGGAATATTTACAGGACTTCCATCTATCTCCACATCAAGCCTGTACCGCGCCTCATCTCCAGCCTGTCTTACCACGATATTGAGCACGTTCTCGTTATCCACTATCAGGTTCTTGGGACTTGAGATCTCGACGCTGATATCGTTATGCAGCGGCTTCTGCCTCACTGCGAACACCCTTGTGCCTGTCTTTGAAACAGAGGAGATGGCATCGAAAAGATCTTTTCCGTAATTATTGTTCCCATCGCTCACCAGTACGATGTTATTGTTCTCAGAGGCTGCGATGACCTCGTCCCCTATCGGGGAGCTCATACCTCCGAACTGGCTGATCGTGGTAGGGGTCTTTGATCTGATAGCATCGTAAATCTTCTGACCAGCATCCCTGCTGAATAAGTCCATGCTCATGGTCTGGTCATTGAGCACTGTGATCCTGGGTGCTTCATCCCGGATCGTTGTCATACCTATGGTGAACGGAGAGGCAAGCGCGATTATCAGAAGGCTCAGGATGATCACGCGGGAAACCATGATCGCCCTGGAAACCCCTCTCCTGACAGCATACCATGCTCCAAGCACCACGGGACTTATGAGCAGCAGCACCAGCGGGTTTGCAAAATCCATTACAGCTCACCCCTCCAGTGCAGGTAGTAGAGTTCAAGGATCACAAGGAAAATCACTGCCATGATGAAATAGATATCAAGGTACTTTGGAGCACGGATCGTCTGTACATTATACTGTACCTCCTTTGTCTCTGTCTGCTGAACTTGCGAAATCCCCACACCAGCAAGGTTTGATTCCTTCTCGTCGTACAGGTTCACAGCCACATCCTTTCCAGGCAGGTCATAAACCCCTACCTCGTCAAGCAGCAGAGTGTCTGTGGTGACCGTATCTGCGGGCGTCTTTATTGTCTGTGTCGCAGGGAGCTTGATGTACTGCCCTGTCCTTGCATTGTATTCGGTCACATCGACGCTTCCGCTTATGAATTCAAGCATCTGTTTCCAGAAAAGAGGATAATTGGGAAGCGTATGGAGATCGTTCCAGACCATTTCGTTGAGAGGGTCGTAGATATTGCCTCCCTGCGGATCTGCAAGCCCTGAGTAAATGACTGTCCCGCGCCCGTACTTCCAGTAGGCGAGCATCACGGATCTATCCCCTCCCTCCACAAGGGTAAAAGCACCTTTTTTTTCCGAAGCCTTAAAATGGTTTTTCACATCAGTTCTCTCGATGCTTATCCCTTCTGTGATCCTGCTTGCACGAACCACATTCAGCGATGTCCTGTTAGAGATCGCGCCAAGCTCAACCGGCAGAAGCTCCACGTTCTCAATCCCTGGGGAGGCGATGATCACAGCATTTCCACCTCCTCTCACATAATCCGAGAGCCTGGTGATCGCATCCCGGGGAAGCGGGGAACTAACAAAGACGATGCCTGAAAATGAAGGGATGTTTTTTGTTTCTGCTGTGTTCACACTGGTAAAAGGGATAAGCTTCAGCGCAACGAGGAGAGGCGACCTTGCATTATCTGTTATATAAAGAATATTCCTCTCTATTGATTTCGGTATTATGACATAGGCATTGTTATCCACAGCAAGGGCATCATTCGAAGAAATCGAGATTTTTGTTGTTCCGGGTCTGAGATCGCTTATGGCAAAATACTCGCTCGATTCTCCTCTGATGTTGAGAGTGCTTGATATAACGTTCTCGCCGTCAGTGGTAACATCTATCCTGACGCCCTGAGTATCTTTATTGAAGTTTTTCACGATGATCTTATAATCTCTTCCTTCAAACCATCCGTTCACGATGCCGATGTTGTCAGTCCTTCCTGTTACACTCACGAACTCCACGCTTATTCCGCCTCCCTGAGCCTGCTGCTTTGCAACCGCAGGATCTTCGCCGCTCCATGATGCAAAGTCGGAGAAAACCGCGATCCTTCCTCCTTCCGGAAGTATTCTTCTTCCAAGAAGGATGGCACTTGAAAGGTCAGCTGTCGTGGCTTTTGCCTTCAGTTTTGTCAGGGCATCAGCAGCGCTCCCAGAAGGTGCTTCTTTCATTACCATCACAGGGACGTTTTCAGCAAGTATTACCGTGTTCTTTGAGCTCAGGAATTTATTCGCCTCAGCGACCGCTTTTTCAAACCTGCCGTCAGCCTGCATGCTTGCTGACGCATCGAGAACGAGCACGGTATGACCGCCTCCAGCCTCCTCGTTCGCCAGGATGAAAGGCGCTGCTATGGTAAGAGCGGCTATGGTCAGCACGAGCAGCTGGATGAGAAAAAGCGGATCTTTGAGGAATTTCCTGAAGACATTGAGCCTCTTTTTCTTTTCAATGTCCATCAGGAACATCAGTGATGGGATCTTTATCTTGAGCGGTCTTGGGCGAAGCAGGTAGATAATTATGAGAGGGATTATTGAAAGAAGCGCCAGGAGCCCTATCTCGTTCGCGAATGATAACAGATTGAAAAGATTCAGCGCCATTCCTTATCACCTGATCTTTACTTCTCTCTGGCTTATGACCTGGAATATGGTATCAAACACAGGGGAAGCCGTCGTCACTGTATGGAAATCCGCGCCCACCTGGATGCATGTCTCCTTGATCCTGGCGATGTGGTCGGTGAGGCGCTTCTGGTACTCTGTTTTAAGGCGCGGGCTTGTGTAGATATCCATTTTCTGGTCTGTCTCAAGGTCGATCAGCCTTGCCTCCCCACCAAGATCCAGGTTCTTCTCCACAGGGTCAAGCACCTGAATGAGTATCAGTTCATTGTCACCGAGCCTGAATACCGCGTTCTTAACACCATCAGGATCTGCCATGAAGTCCGAAATAATAATCACAAGCGACCTCGATTTGATGATACTTGCATACTTTTCCATGCAGTAATCGAACCTCGTTTTTCCTGCAAGTTCGGTGCTGTTGAGAAGATCTATGGTCTCGGAGAGATATCTTCTTCCTCGTTTGGGTTTTGTGATATTGATCTCTTCGGCGAAGGTGGATATGCCGAACTTCTCATTGTCTTTGGTCACAAGATATGCAAATCCGAGCGCAAGCATGGCAGCGTACTCGAACTTATTCCGAAAATCCATGCTCTTGCTTGTATCAAGGAGTATGTGTGTGGTGAGGCTTTTCTCTTCTTCGAATTCCTTGACATAGAGCTTCTCGGTCCTTCCGTACACCTTCCAGTCTATGATCTTGAAATCATCACCCCTGGTATACTCACGGTAGCTCACAGGCTCCATCCCCCTTCCTTTCAGGATGGAGCGACGCGTTCCGCTGTAGGCTGTGGATACACGTTTGCGTACCATGAACGAGAAGCGGTCAAGCTCTTTGAAGAACGAGGTATCAATCATCTATTTCACTTTTTTCAGGATATCTGAAACCACCTGATCTGTGGTCATCCCTTTGCGTTCTGATTCAAAGGTCAGAATAATGCGGTGCCTCAGTACGGGATATGCCATGGCATCGATATCTTCCCCGCTCACGTAGTTCCTGCCTTTGATCAATGCTCTGGCTTTTGCTGCAAGTATGATGCCGATGGATGCTCGCGGCGAGCCGCCGTATTCAATGTATTCGCTCTTTGCCCTTGTGGCGGTCACAATACTTATCGCACGGGTTTTTATATCCTCTGCCACTGGAACGTCGCGCGTGAGTTTCTGGAGTTCAAGCACCTCGTTCTTTGAGACCACGCGGTTCACCGTGGGAGTGATATTCTTCGTGTACCTGTCAACGATCTCTTTCTCGTCCTCAAATGAAGGATAGCCCATCAGGATCTTGAGCAGGAACCTGTCCAGCTGCGCCTCTGGTAATGGATATGTTCCTTCCATCTCGATCGGGTTCTGGGTTGCGAGCACAAAAAAGGGCTTATCAAGCGGATATGTCTTATTGCCTACGGTCACCTGCTTCTCCTGCATCGACTCAAGCATTGCGCTCTGCGTCTTGGGAGATGCCCTGTTTATCTCATCCGCCAGAACGATGTTCGCGAACACAGGTCCTGGCTCGAAGCGGTACTGTTTCTTCCCGCTCACTTCCTCAATGATATAAGTACCCGTGATATCAGAAGGCATCAGGTCAGGAGTGCACTGTATCCTGCTGAACTTCAGGTCGAGCGCTCTTGAAATCGTGCTTATGGTAAGGGTTTTTGCAAGTCCTGGATTGCTCTCCACAAGCCCGTGGCTGTTGCAAAGAATCGCGATCAGCATCTGCTCAACAGCCTCGCGCTGCCCTACTATGACCTTACCTATCTCATCAAAAAGCTCTTTGAAGATCCTGGCTGAGCTTGAATATACCTCATTACTCATTTTTTAACCTCTTTTTAAATCTTGCTCCGTTCAACCGCATAATCCTGGATCAATTTCTTATCTGTCTCCGTTTTTTTCATAAGATCGCTGAATCCTCCATCAGAGACATTGGAGCCCAGCACGTCAACCGGGAACGCAGCTGATTTTGTGAACTGGTCCCGGGTCTGGCTCACATCCCTTACCTCAAATCCTGGTCCCTCGCCCCCGTAAATTGTGAGATCGATGTTCCTGCCTTCGATGGATGCGATCTTGGGCTTGGCAAAGATATTTCCACCGCCTGATGCCTGCGCTTTTTCAATGTCTTCAGGGTTTCCAACCATGTCAATGGTCAGATTTGTGCTATCCTCTGGTTTTCCTGTGATGGTTTCTGATATGCTGGTGAGCGTGTCGACAGGGATGGCGTATTTGTCAGCGTTGAATGAAATGAATGCTGCACCAGAAACGAATATTACAACTACTATGATTTTAGTGACAACAACGGTTGTTGAGAGAAGCGTTGATGCAGAAACAATAGCCAATCCACTCGATACAAGGCTTTTTAAAGAATCGACTATTACATTGGTTTCAGAGATGTTGTCATAAGCAGTCCTGAGTTTTTCTTTCATTTCAGGATATTTATTTTCGATTAATAGAGTCATATTGATTTTATGATCATTTCTATGGAGTAAGTAAGCACCAATAATTGCTATAATAAATGCCAGAATAGGTTGAATGATATTAATTGGAATTCTCACATCCACGATTGCCTTTAAAAAGTACTCTACTTGAAAGATTACAAAAATTGCATATAAGATGCTGAAAAGAGATATTAAATCCAGAATAAAGAGTAACTGCCTGCGTCTAAAATATTCTGATTGGATTTTTAAAAATCTCTCCATTAATTCTTCCATTCAGTCACCTTCTTCAACTTCATTGGTTTATTTATATTAATTTTACTGGAATTAGTATTTTTAGTTAATTTTTTTGACAAATTCTATACACTAAAAAGAATTGCAATCTTAAAAAACCTCCGTTTAATTATAAGAATTGTTTTATAAAAAAACGTCTTATTGTTTCACTCTTTAAGATTATAAAAAGATACTATAGTTTATCACTATCTTTTTGCAAGATATTCTTGCACAGCCTTACGAACCAAAAAAGTGATAGGTCTTATTGAGAAGTAAATATATGCTAATTAGTATTTAATACTAAAGTGGAGTTAGTGGCATCTCACTCCGTGTGTTCTGATTTTGGAAGATTTTCTTTTTATTCCATAAATAAATCCTCCAACCTTAAAATCGACATGAAGACATACGAAGATAATTGTTTAAGTATAATATGAATAGAAGAGAGAGAGTGGGTATGACAAGACCCCACTCCTTTGAGGTGACTTAAGGGAAAACAGCACCATTCTGCCATATGGGAATATAATGATATTTGTTTTTATCTTAATGGGTTCAAAGGGTGAGCCCTTCCGAGAGGGAGGGGATACAGCGAACCCTTTGCATGAATACAATACTCACCCAAAAAAGCACTTGCGAGAGTAACTTTACGGGTGAGCATAAGATATATACTGTTTCCAGCACATTAATATTTGCGAGAGTAACATGAAGAAAGCCTATACCTTCAGGATATATCCAGGCAGGAATCAAGAAGTCAAACTGATTAGAACACTTGATACTTGTAGACATCTCTATAATGATTCTCTTGAAGAAAGAAGGAGACAGGCAGAGCTTAACAGACTTTGCTCTGAGTTTCAAGTATATCCCTGGGGAAAGCCTGAATGGATCAGCTACGAAAATCAGGCTAATGAATTAGCATCATCGAAAACACCTATTCAAAAGGAAGTGTATTCACAGGTTCTTCAGAATGTCCTGAAGAGATTAGATAGAAGCTTCAAGAACTTTTTCAATGGTTTTGGATACCCAAGATTTCAAGGAAGGAATCGATACAATACATTCACATATCCTCAGTCTGGTTTTGAAATCCGCGATGGTAAAATCAAGCTATCCAGGATAGGAAATGTTCGTATTTTCCAGCACAGAGAGATCGAAGGAAAGATCAAAACATGTACTATCAAGAAAGATGTAGATCAGTGGTATGCGATATTTACGACCGAAATTGACAGGCATATTAAGAAAGTCCCTGTAGAATCGATGATAGGCATTGATGTGGGTCTGAGTTCTTTGCTTATCCTGAGCAACGGAGATAAGATCGAGCCTCCTGAATATCTGAGAAAATCAGAAAAGAAACTTGCCAAAGAGCAGATCAGACTCAGCAGGAAGAAGAAAGGCTCTAAGAACAGAAATAAGCAGAGAATCCGAGTGGCAAGAGTACATAAAAAAATCAGGAATCAGAGAAAAGATTTTGCTCATAAGACAAGTAGAGAACTTGTTAATAACTACGACTTAATAGCATTCGAGAACCTGAATATCAAAGGAATGGTTCAAAACCATCATCTTGCCAAGTCAATCTCGGATGCTGGCTGGTCTCAACTACAAACATTCACAGCATACAAAGCGGAAGATGCTGGTAAGCAATGTGAGTTTGTAGTAGCTAATGGAACATCGCAGGAATGCTATATATGTGGAAATGTCGAGCATTTAACGCTGGCAAATAGGGTATTCCGATGTTCCCGATGTGGAAACATCGAAGATAGAGATGTTAACGCATCGTTCAATATACTTAAAAGAGCAGTAGGCACGGACTGTGCCGAATTAACGCCTGTGGAGAGTACCTATAAGGGGCTCGTGGGGGGGAGGATGTCACATTAAGGCTTGGGATATCGAAAGGTTTTTGTGCCTCCAGTCATATTCTGTGCAAAATAATATAGCGCCCAGGTAGCTCAGCACGGGAGAGCGCGCGGCTGAAGACCGCGATGTCCCCGGTTCAAGTCCGGGTCTGGGCATCCAATTCCAGGGTCACAGACCAGCAGCACGAAGGAGCAATATCCTATTATAAGGAGGTAATAAAAAGCGACCCAACATGCACCGATGCATACATGAATATTGGAATCTGTTATGACCTTCTCAGAGATTATTCAAAAGCTATTGATTTTTATGATATGGCGTACAGGGATGCACTGGAATGTTTCACTATGACGCTTGAGATTGACTAAAAAATGAGAATGCCAAATGCAATGATGAAAAATGCATTCATGCATTAGAATGAATTTATTAATACTAAATTTTCTATTGAGTCTTTTTTTGTCTCGGTCTCTGCATCTCTATATCTTGAATTGCAGTTTCATGTATTCTGCTGAATTGGCTTCTCCGTTCAATTAAAGTATGCTCAAAAGCGCGCTGTGCAAGACCGCTCCAGAATAAATCCATATGAGTCACCTCAGATAATCGATGATCTTGCGGGTATATATTAGAAATCTAAGAGCGGAGCGAAAGTAATCGTGAAGGTATCGATATTCTATATCGGAAAGTAATATTGGCAGATGGAGACGATCTGTCATGGAAGTAATAGCATTTAACGGAAGCGCCCGAAAACAAGGCAACACTGCAATTCTTATTTAGTTTCTTCCCTCGTAAGCCTGCTTCAGTTTATCTATGTCGATCTTTTTCATTTTGAGCATCTCCTGCATTACGCGATCGGCTTTCTCACGATCGGAGTCATTGAGCTTGCGCGGCAGGGCAGTAGGAATAATTTGCCAGGAAAAACCATATTTGTCTTGAAGCCAGCCGCATTGTTGGGCTTTCGGATCGCCACCCTCTGTGAGCTTGTCCCAATAATAATCAACTTCTTCTTGCTTTTCGCATTCTACATAGAAGGATACTGCGCCAGATGGCTTAAAGAACGGACCGCCGTCGAGTGCCATAAACCTTTGCCCCTCCAATTCAAACACAGCGGTTAAGACTTTTCCCTCCATGCCTTTCATCGGTCCCTCCAAATGCTCCTCAGGATAACGTTTGATACTTACAATCCTGGAATTCTTGAAAATTGATGTATAGAAATTTATCGCCTCTTCTGCATTTTTATCAAACCATAAGAAAGGGGTTATTTTTTGCTTGATAGTTGCCATTATTTTACTCCTATTTGTTTTTCTACGCATTGCCCTCATCGGCAAGTCGTTTGCGTCTTTCAAGTTCCACTTCACTCGGATTATCAAGTGAAAACGATCCGGTCTTGATCTCTCCGGCGGGTTCATAGGTCGCAATGATGACACCAGTCGTAGAAGTTTTGATATCGATAAGCTTGAGACTGGCCGGTTGTGTTCCCCGCTTGCCTTTCCCTATCGTGACCGGGAAAATCCATAACCGAAACTCGTCGATAAGATCGTGTTTAAGCAGCGTTTGAATAAGATTGCCGCTTCCGTGCACCTGGATCTCGGGCCCTTTTTGTTCTTTGAGATTTCTGATTGCATGCACCACGTTTCCCGTTATCAGTGTGGAATTATTCCAGATCACTTCATCAAACGTTCTGGAGACAACATACTTCTTGACGCTGTTCAATTTGTCGGCAACCGGGTCATCTTTAATGTATGGCCAGTGCGCCGCAAAGATTTCATACGTCTTCCTGCCCAATAATAATTCAGACGGCTTTGCCATAAATTCGCCCATGACTTGCCCCATCATGTCGTCCCAGTAATTGAACGACCATCCGCCATAGGTAAAACCGCCGGTCGGATCTTCCTCTGGTCCCCCGGGTGCTTGCATAACGCCGTCAAGCGTTATAAATGTGCTTACAATAAGTTGTCTCATAATCGGTTCTCCTTAATTTTATTTCTCCGACTTCAATTGCATAGGCACTGGCTCGAGCATGCTCACGCGGTTGCCTTCGGTGTCTATGAATGACGCATAAAGTCCGACGCCTGGAATATTATCAGGTTTTCCGGGTACTTGTCCTCCCAGCAGTTTTCCGCCTGCTTCTTCCACCTTTTTCATCGCCTTCTTAATATCCTCAACTGCAATGACGACTGACGGGTACTGCGACAGAGGATCATCGGTCCTCTTATAAAAGCCGCCATTGATGGCGCCGGGTTTCTTGGGTAGACCCGTTTTCTCATCGCGTTCCGTGGTGGTGACCAGAACATACTCGCCCATCTCTTTACCAAGCTGTTCCGTCTGCCAGCCGAAGGCAGTCTCATAAAACTTCCTCATACGGCCCTTATCTTTTGCCGGCATTTCAAAATGTACGACAGGATTCATTTTCATCAGATTCTCCCACTAATAAGGAAATTATGTGTTCGATGATATATGGATTTTTCGCAGTCTCATAGATTTGCCAACATTTCACTTATTTTGCACACATTCCGCTCCAGCCTCTCTTTTGTCTTGAGCGAAGTGAGGTATGCCAGGATTTCTTTGCGGCGTGATCGGCGCCAGCGTTCTGTGGGGTATTTGTTTTTAGTGCATAGAACTTGTATACAACTGCGACCTTGGCTAACATTTTCAGGACAAGTATGCATGCAGACCTGGAGCATAAAGTAGAGCAGACCATAAACTTTATTCCACTTACACCCCTATAAGAAAATGGGAGTGATAAAATAATGATGCTACAAAAAAAGGCTCAACTTATAGAGCTCTCGAAAATATCCCTTTTGTGTCTGGTCGAAAGTTCAAGCAATTATCGGGAACAATCGAAATTCAGAGGTGATTAAAGTGAACGAAGGGGAAAACCTGCAATTGATGAAAACGCTGGATGACGCATGGAATACCCAGGACTGGGATACATTCAGGAAACGTCATGCTGAGAATGTCGCCGTGTACTGGCCAGGTCAGCCAGAGCCAACGAGAGGACAAGCCGCTCATCAGAATGAAGCTGTGGAATTTTTCAAGATGTTTCCCGACAACCGTGTCGAGAACAATCCGTATAAGATCCTTTTCGGTCAAGGCGACAACACTTGTTCAGTGGCCGAATTTACAGGCACAATGAAGGGGTCAATGAAGGGTCCTGATGGAAAAACGATTCCACCTACGAACAAAAAATTTCGACTCGAGTTCTGCACAGTGGCGCACTGGAAGAATGGGGAGATTATCGAGGAGAGGCTCTTCTACGACCTGGTGGGAATGATGAGGCAGCTTGGCCTGATGTGAGGGAAGGAGGTTCCTGATACATGAAGAAAGATATGAATGATCAACCGACAACACAACCCTGCGGCGGGAGATGGGCCGGAACCTTTCATCGTGTTTGTTCGCGAATTTGCAAAAGCCTTTCCGTCCATGCGGTTCGATTTCAAGAGACAGGTGGCGGAAAAAGACCTTGTGGTGATGCACAGCCATCTTATCAGGCAACAGCCGCTAACGAGAACACGATGTTCTGACCATGTGGTCAACTCTACATAAGGAGGTAAGATATATGAAAGCAGCACAGATTAAAAAATACGGAGGCAGTGAGGTTGTCGAGATCAATAAAAATGCACCAAAACCCACAGTGTCCAGGGGACACCTTCTCGTCGAGGTGAATGCGGCTGGCGTTAATCCTGTGGATTGGAAAATCCGGGAAGGGTATATGCAGCAAATGGCGCCATTGCAGTTCCCTGCAACTCTGGGAGGGGATTTTTCAGGTGTTGTAGCGGAAGTGGGAGAAGGCGTTTCCGGTTTCAAAAAAGGCGATGAGGTTTATGGGCATGCCAGCATCTTAGTTGGAGGGTCAGGCTCGTTTGCAGAATTTGTTTCAGCAGATATAAAAGTCACGGCACGTAAACCAGAGAACATCACTCATGTTGAAGCTGGTGCATTGCCGCTTACAGGTGTGAGCGCCTGGCAGGCACTTGTGGATCATATAGGTCTTTCCAGGGGCAAAAAGATCCTTATCCACGGCGGCGCAGGCGGTATCGGGACAATCGCTATCCAGCTCGCCAGGCACCTGGGAGCATATGTGGCGACAACTGCAAGTGCGAAAGATTTGCAGCATGTCAAAGAACTGGGTGCAGATGAAGCTATAGATTACAGGAATCAATCCTTCGAAAATATGTTACACGACTATGATGCAGTCTATGACACAGTGGGTGGCGAGACGTACGTAAAATCTTTCAGGGTGCTGAAGAGAAGCGGCATAATCGTTTCTATGGTGGAGCAGCCCAATTCAGAACTCATGGAACAATACGGAGTGAATGCTATAGGACAATTCACCCAGGTGAGCAGTGAACGATTGTCTAAACTGGCTGAACTTGCAGATAAACGCGTTATCAAAGTGCATGTTGATAGAACATTTCCTCTTGAACAGGCAGGAGAAGCACTCGCGTATCTGCAAAATGGACATCCGCGGGGTAAGGTTGTCTTGAAGATGAAGACATCTTAAACCCTGCCACTTTTCCTGTATCCATGGAAAAGTTCACTTCCAGCGCCTGGATGGACAATCCTCTCCCTGACCGGGGTTACACGTTCGACTTCTGGCCATTTATTCTCCTGAGGTTCCGAGCCTTCAAGTGCTAATTTTGCTGGTTGTACGTCCCCCATTCGAGGATTCTTTCTGATATCTATGCCTTTCACATTATGGCTGAACTCAACTGGAATGTTATTGGGGTCATAGCTATAAATAGAGTGAATGAAACCATGGTCAATAACAGCCGATACCCAGAAACCCGCAGCTTCAAGCTTATCCTTCAGTTCCCACAGGTCTTCTTCCTCCTCAACACCAAATGAGACATGATCAAAACCAAACCTGCCGCTTACCGGTCTTCCATGTTCCTTTTTTACCATCGGCTCAACCCCTTCCCACTCAAAGAATGCTATCAGGTCATAGGGCGATATCTCAAAAAAGTAATGTCTATACCCGGGCTGGCCAAGACCAGCTACAAGGCGCATACCGAGAAGATCACGCCAGAAGAGTATGGTTTTATCCATATCGCCTGTCGCCATTGCAAGATGATTTACTCCATTGAATTTCACGATGATTACCTCCTATTGATTGACATTATGCCTCGAAAACTTGATGTACTTTTTGGAGTTCAGAAGTTCCAAATGGCAAATCATCGAAGCGTGCTTATATTTTACTTGTAAAAGATGAACAGAGAAAAGGATTCGAGTATACGCAATCGGCTTTGCGGGTTTATTAAAAATCCCCATCACAAAAGCATATAGATGCTGACGATAAAGCGAATAGAAAAGATTTTCTGGCCGGCGCGGTCGTTCCTTATGATACTGCGGCGAAGAGGGCAGTTATGGCTGTTGAGGGGTTAATAAGGATCAATTACAGAAGAGTATATTACATATAGGTACCTATAGTAACATATATGGCAGCTACCACAACGATCTGTATAGATCCAAAGGTAAAGGATAAACTTGCCTCTCTAAAATATCATCCTCGCGAATCGTATAGTTCCGTTATAGAAAGATTGACGAACCTGGCAATAGATGAAGAACCCCTCAGCGACGAGGCGATAAAGGGTATAGAAGAAGCCCTCGAAGACATAAAACACGGACGCCTGCATTCCGAAGAAGAGATCATGAAAGAGTTTGACATGAAATGAGATATGAGGTCGAATATACTTCAAAAGCAAGAAAGGATCTCAAAAAATTACCTCTGGAGATTGCACAGAGCATAATTCGATCAATCAATAGCATTAAAGATGATCCGCATTCTCATATAAAAAAGATAAAAGGGATACAAAAGAATCCTCTATATACTCACCGTGCTGGTGAATATCGGGCTATCCTTTACATAGAAAACGAGCGTTTGCTGATCCTGGTGATTGAAGCAGGTCACAGGAAAAAGATCTATAGGAAATATTGAGAATACTATAATGGGATTCTGGCCTTCGCAGCAGCCGGGTTTCCAGGACTGAGGGGTTTGAACCTAATATTTCCCTCCGCCGCGGCACAATCCTGTGGCCAGAAGCATTCGGATTTAAATCATAATGAACGAGTTCTCCGACAGGAAACGGCGCCGCTCAATCGCCGCAGGGGCTGTTCTGTTTTCACGTCCTGGGGCTGTATTTTTTCTATCAGGTATTGGCTATGCTTGGTCTTGAAGTCCTTGATACTTGCTAAATTACACACACTTAAAACCGCAGATAAAGGCGCCCTGAGTTGCGCCTCTGGAGGGCGCACAAACGTCAACGGTTGCGCCAGTTGACGTCGCACACGCATATGGCTCGCGCCATACGTGGATATCGCTGCGCGATATGCCCGCAGGCATGCGTGTATACCAAGTCGAAAAGCGTAGCTTTCGGAGCCGGCGTTTCGATGAGCCTGATATTCATAACTCTATAATTATTAATGTTCCGGCGCCGATATGTTCCCGAAGCAGCTTAATTCCATTAAACCCGAACCCCCGCGCTGAAGGGATGGGCTTTTTTCATTGCGGAGGGGAAAACGTGATGCTTATGGTCGGGGGGCGGCGGGAGGTATCTGATCAGTTCGCCTGTTGCGGGGCATGTTGTGCTGGCTTCTCCCGTTACTAAATTTTTCAATAAACTTTAGATATATGAAGAATATATATAGAAAAAGTTTATTCCAATGTGACTTTTGAATTATACACCGAAGGAGAATTAGAAACAAAAGGGTATGGTGTGAGATGGCAAAAAACAAACCTAACGGCAACGGAGCAAATCTTGGTTTTGAAGAAAAACTCTGGCAGGCGGCAGATAAACTCAGGAATAACATGGATGCTGCCGAATACAAGCATGTCGTTCTTGGATTGATATTCCTCAAATATATCTCCGATGCTTTCGAGGAGAAGAACCAGTTTTTAATCAAGGAATCTAATCTGGGCGCAGACCCGGAAGACCCGGATGAATACACGGCAGAAAATGTTTTCTGGGTTCCAAAAGAAGCGCGATGGGAGCATCTTAAAAAAATGCAAAGCAGCCAGCCATAGGCAAACTTATCGATGAAGCAATGGATGCAGTCGAAAGAGACAATCCTTCCCTGAAAGGTGTTCTTTCTTCCATGAATTATGCACGGCCTGCTCTTGATAAGCAAAGGCTGGGGGAGCTGATAGACCTTATTGGCACGATAGGTCTCGGGGATTATGAAAGCAGATCAAAAGACATCCTGGGGCGAGTGTATGAATACTTTTTAGGACAGTTCGCAGATGCAGAAGGCAAGAAAGGCGGGCAATTCTATACACCAAGATCAATAGTCAAAACCCTGGTCGAGATGCTTGAGCCATACAAAGGTCGTATCTATGACCCATGCTGCGGTTCAGGCGGGATGTTCGTGCAGAGTGAGAAATTCGTAAAAGCTCACGAAGGAAGAATAGGAGATATCGCTGTTTATGGACAGGAATCCAACCAGACCACCTGGCGCCTGTGCAAGATGAACCTTGCCATTCGGGGTATTGATGCGAATGTCCAGTGGAACAACGAAGGAAGTTTCCTGAATGACGCACATAAGGAGCTGAAAGCGGATTTTGTCCTTGCGAATCCGCCTTTTAATGACAGCGACTGGAAAGGGGAACTCTTGAGGGATGACATACGATGGAAATTCGGAGTTCCGCCCACTGGAAATGCAAACTTTGCGTGGGTGCAGCATTTCATTCATCACCTGTCACCTACAGGAATCGCTGGTTTTGTGCTTGCTAACGGCTCCATGTCTTCCAATACTTCGGGAGAAGGCGAGATAAGAAAGAACATCATCGAGGCTGACCTTATTGACTGCATGGTGGCGCTGCCTTCGCAGTTGTTCTACAATACCATGATCCCAGCCTGCCTGTGGTTCGCTGCAAGGGATAAGAAAAACCACAAGTTCAGGGACAGGCGCGGAGAAGTTCTTTTTATTGATGCGCGGAAGATGGGTGTCCTTGTGGACAGGAGACACAGGGAACTTACCGATGATGAAGTCCAGAAAATCGCCTCCACATATCACGCCTGGCGCGGGGAGGGCGGGAAATATGAGAATGTGCCTGGATTCTGCATGGCGGTCAAGCTGGATGAGATCAGGAAGCACGGGCATATACTGACTCCAGGGCGGTATGTGGGGGCAGAGGAGGTCGAGGAGGATGGAGAGCCGTTTGAGGAGAAGATGGCGAGGCTGACGGCTGAACTGGCGGGGAAGTTTAAGAGGTCGAGAGAACTGGAAGAGGAGATTGGGAAGAATCTTGCGGAGTTGGGGTATGGGTTCTGAAAAAAGGACTTTAATTGTTTTTGATACGAATAAATTGAGATCAGTAATAAAAGGTGGACCTTCATATGGTTCTTTTGAGTTTAGTAAAGAATTTGGACAAATTAGTGACTTTATCAAAGAGGTAAAGTTAGCAGATTTTGTTAACATAGCAATTCCAAGAATCGTTGTTGAAGAATTATTAAAACATGACTTTCGGACAAAGCCTATTTTATCAACAGATTAAAGTGAATAACATTTAAGTATAAGTAGTTATATAAAATAACTACAATGACTGAAAAAGATCGCATTGAAAAGATAATTCGCATAATGGAAGACATTGAA
>JAPZAV010000162.1 GCA_027460465.1 Candidatus Methanoperedens sp.
ATCATTTCGGAGATGATGCAGAGAAGGTGAAAAGAGCGAACAGGGATGCCACAAAGTTTTTATCAGATAGGATGTATCTGCCTCTTGGTTTGAAGATGATTGCATATCATGTGGACGAGAACGGGAATGCATATCCTCCTGAGGATCTTCAGGCATGGAACGAGAGCGTTACTCTTGCGATCAATCAGGAGCCGAATTATCTTGATGCTTTCAAGCCGCATCCATCGAATCCGCGATTGTATACGTTGAAGGTCAGGAATATCAATCTGCTTGGAGAAACTGGATTGCACGTGCTTCCCACTCTTGATCCATGGATCATGACGGTGAATGCATGGAAGATAGATGTTGAGGGTGAGTTCGTGAAGTTTGTGGTTTATGACGCTGATAATGAGGTTCACCCGAATCCTATATTCGGACATGATGCACAGGTGTATGTGAGAGAGGAGAAATTTGGTATTGTTGATTCTTTAACCAATTTGCCGGTTGGTGATAACTTGCCAATCAGATTTGGTTTCACAACAGGAACTTTCATAGCTGTACCTCCAGGTAAAATAGAAGGAGTAGGAGACAAAAATTCGTTGGATCCTATGGAAGAATCAGCCGGGTATAAGGTGAAAAGATGAAATGCAAAATAATTATCCTGGTTTTTGTGATGTTGATTATAAATTTGCAAACAGCAATGGCTGAAGAAAACGAGTATGGAATCGTAAAAGCATGGTTTAATGGTGAGAATGCAACTTTAGAAACAGTTGAAGGTATTAAATTAGAGATAGGAAAACCTATGGAAGTAAAAGTAGAAGTAACTTCAAAAATTAAAGGTCACGTTTTCATAGCATTGACAGAACCAGGAATAACAAAAGCTTTCAATGTGCTTAATGGACCAAGTAAACAGGATGAAAGAATAGATAATTTGAATATTATTTCTGGCTGGTCAAAAACATACACATGGACAGTTGCTCCCAATGGAGCCTGGAAAAATGGAAATGCTCCTATTAATATTTATGTTGGATTTTATAATACTCAATCAAAAGAAGATAAGGTTATTAGATTCACCATCGCCAATCCCTATATCCTTGACGAGCAGTACTCTGGCTCCGGCTCCACGCCAGCCCAGACCTCAGTCATCACGCCTGGCGCCAGTGTGCCAAAGGAAGCACCGTACGTCCCTGCAATCGCGGCGCTCGCGCAAAGGAAGCACCGTACGTCCCTGCAATCGCGGCGCTCGCGGTGATGATGGCGGTATGGTGGTGGAGGCGCAGATAATACCGGGGGTTGCGTTTCAAAATCGTGTGGATTCAGGGGAGAACTCTTGCTAAATTATGGCATCTTCTGTTCAAGTCACGAACCTCGGTCTGAAGGCGCCGAGGCATCAGGAGGATGCTCGATGCCTTTGCATTTCTATCATTAGTTCTTCTACTATGTCTACCCCAAAATGCTTCATTCACGAGTAGATTTTATCTCATAAATGAAGTCGGTCTTAACTTTCGCTTTCGCATGGTGCTTCTCAACAGCTGCTCTGTTAGGAGCATCAAGGATGCACCATACTTTGTTGTCTTTCTCGCTGAAAAAGATATCGTGGTGTGTGACCCCGAATTCATCCGGAGGCGAGTTCTGAAGTTCTCGAAGTTGCTCAGGTTTTAAGGGCTTCATCGGATGCTGATCAATGTATCTTGGCATTACGTTTCACCTCCTCCCTCCACGGGTCTTATTTCCCTCTCAAATAAGTTTATATTAACTTTTGTAATATATAGTCTTATGCGTCTATTCTTATTTCGAGAAAAACTTTCTTATTACATCGCTACTGGGAGCATAAGTTTTTTTTCAAGCAGTCACTATACCCCGTACTTGAAGGGTACAGGGATTGATAGCGTTTTTTGCCTATAAACCTTCCTGTCCAGCAGCACAGTTCTGCGAGGATATGTATTTCTCAACAACTTCCCAGCCCTGTCCATGATAGCAGCCAGGAGCCCGGAGATGGTCTCCGCACCAATCTTTGAGGTGTCGAAACTCCTGTCTTAATATCCTGCTTGACCTTCCTTTGATTTTCCTGGCGATATAACTCAGGGAATACTTCGGAGGATACTGGAAAAATATGTGCACATGCATTCACAGCCATATCTATGATCTTTATGCCCATATCCGCGCATGTTTCCCGCCTCTGTAACAGAACCAACCTCACCGATCAGGATCTTCCCGCGAAACACTGGAGTTATCACCAGGTGGTCAGTAAGCAGCGTATGCCTGTCGTGGCGAAGCTCTCGCTTTTTGGCAGGATACATGGTCAATCCTTTAGATTCTTGCTTATAAAATCCTATCGCAAGAGCGAAGCGAAAGTATTCAAATCTTAATAGTCGGTACAGCATGGGGCGACTATAAAGATGCGCTGCAAGACTTACCCGCATAACCTATCATTTCCCGAAAACTGCCTGCTGCGGTGATCTGCCAGGCGCCACTTCACCAAAGGAGGCGCCGTTCGTCCCAGCGCTTGCGGTGATGATGGCGGTATGGTGGTGGAGGCGCAGGTAATTCCGGGGGTTGCATTTCAAAATCGTATGGATGCAGCATAGAGCGCTTGCTAAATTATGGTGTCTTCACTTCTACTGAATTACGATTTTGCTGCTCAGGTCACATACGTGAGAATTATGCCGGAACAGCTCCACTGGAAGGAGTTTCAACGGCTTCAGGTTGAGATTCGATCTGTTTTTCAATTTTATCCAGTGTCTGTTTTGCTCTTTCTCCTGTTAGACTTTCCAGTAATGGTGGTACTTTATCCTTTAAACCATAGCCAAAAGCTATTCCGAGACCCACACCTACGCCTAATGCAATTCCCCATGCAAGGGCGTTTGCGAATACAAAAATAATGCTGGTGTTAATCCTTAACTGGTCAAGGGCGATTACTATTACTATAAAGTACAGGAATATCTGTATCGCCAGGGAAAAAATGCCCATATAAGGAGCCTCTGATTCAGTTCCAGTTTTTTTAATAAGATTGCTCAGGATATCAGCAAGTATGAACCCGACAACCACCACAATCAGAGCCGCAATGAAGTTTGGAATATACGACACCACTTTTTCAGTGAAAGAGGATAGTATCAAAATCCCGAGGACATTCACAGCAGACATGATTCCGATTATATATATGAACCATCTTACTATCAGATCGAATACATGAGGTATTGAGGTTCCTGAAGATTCAATGGATTTTCCAATAATTGTTTTTCTCAATGCATCGTCAACGCCCACTTTATCCAGTGCCCTGCTTGCTACTTTACCAAGAACTCTTCCCACAATCCATGCGATAATAAGTATAATTATTGCAGCAATCAAATTTGGCAAAAATGTTATTAAGCTGGTCACAAAAACATCGAAAGTTTCAATTACTCCCATAAGATCACCACATAAAATTATTGTTGGAGAGGTATTAAGCTTTGCGGTGCCATCGGAAAATTATAAGCAGATGAACACGGTTTTAATCCCTGATGGATGAAATAGCAAAACTTGACCTGCGAAAAGCAGGTGTCACGCTGAAGCAGTACGTCCTCGGCAGGCGTGATTCAAAGATTGATGCCGGGACGCTGAATATCGGGCGATATCTGGCACTGGATAAATCCACAGGATCTGAGGTATATCTGGACGCTCTCAGACCTCATGTCATTCTCATATGCGGAAAACGCGGATACGGTAAGTCCTATACAATGGGGACGCTGATAGAAGAACTCCAGACACTTGCGCCTGAAATAAAGAATAACATTGCCACCTTTGTCATAGATACGATGGGGATATTCTGGACCATACGCCATCCAAATGAAAAGGAGGCAGATCATCTCTCAAAATGGGGACTATCGAAACATGGATATGACGCAGAGGTTTTCGTTCCTGCAGGAAATGTAAAGCAATACAATGAGATGCAGATCGAGGTAAGACCTTTTTCGATTTCTGTCTCTGAACTTGCTGGATACGACTGGTGCTCATTATTCAGGATCGATCCTTTGAGCTCACTTGGATCAGTCCTGATTAAGATCATCGATGACCTGAACGAAAGTAAGGACAGCTTCTCCTTAAAGGATATTGTGGATGCTATCGAAAATAACGAGAACGTGGAGAAGAATATATACAATGCAGCGGTCAACTATTTTCGTCTGGCTCAATCCTGGGGAATATTTGAGGCGCAGGGTGCAGGCATCCATGATATCATAAGAAAAGGCTCGATAAGCATACTTGATCTGAGCTCGCTTGATGATCAGGGCATCAAGGCGATCGTGGTAAAGATATATGGCAAAAAAATATACAGCGAACGCATAAAGGCAAGGCGGTCATATGAGCGCATGGAGATGGGAAAGATCTCAGGTGAACCGGGAATGCCCATGGTCTGGATGTTCATAGATGAAGCCCATATGTTCCTGCCCAGGGAAGTGGAGACACCTGCAACACATGTACTCATAAATGAATGGCTGAGGCAGGGGCGTCATCCAGGGCTTTCGGTCGTGCTTGCGACCCAGAGACCTGCTGCACTGCATTCAGATGTTGTCTCTCAGAGCGATATAATAGTATGCCACAGGCTCACTGCGCAGGATGATATAAAAGCTCTGGAGGCGATTCGCCCCACATACATGCGGGAAGGGATAGGAGATGCTCTAAAAAAACTGGGGACAGAAAAAGGGGTGGCGTTCATTGTTGACGACACGACAGAGACCGCTCATATCATCAGAGTGCGCCCAAGAAAAAGCTGGCACGGCGGAGATGAGCCGAGCGCATTCGGGAAAAATCTCCCCCTTCAATCAAAATAACCGGATTTCCACTCCCCATAATGCTTTCCTGTTTTCAAAGTGTTTATATAGGATTGAATAATAGTGAACCAGAAATTTCCAATAAAAGAGGTAATTTATAATGGGCAAAAGAAAGAAAATGGTTGAGCATGTGACAACGCTGATGGATAAACCTGAATTCATCCGCAATATCAGCACAATCGCACACATAGACCATGGAAAAACAACATTCTCTGATAATCTACTTGCAGGTGCAGGAATGATCTCAAAGGAGCTTGCAGGCGAGCAGTTATTCATGGACTTTGATGAAGAAGAACAGAAACGGGGCATCACCATCGATTCAGCCACCGTGTCAATGGTACACACGTATGAGGGCAAGGAATACCTCATCAACCTTATCGACACTCCGGGTCACGTTGACTTTGGAGGTGACGTCACACGTGCCATGAGAGCAGTGGACGGCGCGGTCGTGCTTGTCGATGCAGTCGAAGGGCCTATGCCCCAGACCGAGACTGTGCTGCGCCAGGCGCTTCGTGAGAATGTAAAACCAATACTTTTCATTAACAAGGTTGACCGTCTTATAAATGAGTTAAAGCTCACCCCGCAGGACATGCAGATCCGTCTCGGAATTGTGATCGATAAAGTCAATAAAATAATAAAAGGTCTGAAACCGGATAGATATGATGAACTGAGACTTGACCCCGCTATAGGGAAAGTAGCATTCGGTTCAGCCCTCAATAACTGGGCGATCAGCGTTCCTTTTATGAAAAAAAGCGGCATCGGATTCAAGGAAGTGATCGAATACTGCAAGGCAGATAAGCAAAATGAACTTGCAGAAAAATGTCCTCTTAATGCTGTTATGAACGACATGATCATACGATTCCTGCCAAGCCCTGTCGAAGCACAGAAAGAACGAATAAAGGTGATCTGGCATGGGGACAAAGACAGCGAGATCGGGAAATCCATGATAAACGTGGACAAGAACGGGAAAGTAGCTCTGATGATAACAGACATAACCACGGATCCGCATGCAGGCGAAGTGGCAAGCGGAAGGCTTTTCTCGGGTACAATCGAGCGAGGCAAAGAGCTCTTCATCTCTGGAATGCCGAACTCGAACAGAACACAGTCAGTGGGGCTTTTCATGGGTCCTGAGCGTATCGAGGTCGATAAAGTACCTGCAGGGAACATCGTTGCTGTGACCGGTCTTGCTGATGCGATAGTAGGCTCGACCGCATCCTCAGAAAAGGACATGACGCCATTCGAGAC
This sequence comes from Candidatus Methanoperedens sp., assembly GCA_027460465.1. Classification (GTDB taxonomy): domain Archaea; phylum Halobacteriota; class Methanosarcinia; order Methanosarcinales; family Methanoperedenaceae; genus Methanoperedens. The sequence continues at coordinate 6,033 of JAPZAV010000162.1, forward strand.
CATAAGGCACGTGAGCGAGCCTGTGATGACGGTCGCGGTCGAGGCAAAAAACATGAAAGATTTGCCAAAGCTGGTCGAAGTTCTGCGCCAGGTGGCAAAAGAGGATCCTACGCTCAAGGTTAATATCAATCAGGAAACAGGTGAGCATCTGCTCGCAGGGATGGGTGAACTCCATCTTGAGGTTGTGGCGCACAGGATACAGCGCGATAAACATGTTGATATCACAACCTCGAAGCCTCTTGTGGTCTACAGGGAAACGGTACTCACTCATGCAGGGCCTGTGGAAGGCAAATCCCCCAATCATCACAACAGGTTCTATATTGAGGTCGAACCTCTTGCGCCGGCTGTGATAGAACTCATCAAAAGCAATCAAATCTCAATGAAGATGCCGGAAGTGGAGCGCAGGGATATACTCATGAAAGCAGGTATGAGCAAGGAAGAGGCAAAAGGGATAACTGAGATCTATGAGACCAATATCTTCATAGATATGACAAAAGGCATTCAGTACCTCAACGAAACGATGGAGCTCATACTTGAGGGATTCGAGGAAGTAATGAAAGCTGGACCAATGTCAAGAGAACCTGTCATGGGCGTGATGGCTAAACTGGTGGATGCCAAACTTCATGAAGACTCGATCCACAGAGGACCTGCTCAGGTGATACCTGCATCAAGACAGGCAATCCAGGCTGCGATGCTGATAGCTGGAGCCACTCTTCTTGAACCTTTCCAGAAAGTATTCATCCATGTACCCCAGGAGCAGATGGGCGGCGCGATGCGTGAAATGCAGGGAAGGCGCGGAATCATACTGGACATGAAATCAGAAGGCGATACAGCAATCATTGAATCCAAGGCACCTGTTGCACAGCTTTTCGGTTTCTCAGGTGACATACGCTCTGCGACAGAAGGCAGAGCCCTGTGGAGCACAGAATTCATCGGGTTCGAACCCATTCCATCGAACATGCTGAATGATATCGTTATGGGTATAAGGCAGAGGAAAGGACTCAAACTTGAAATGCCAAAGCCGAGTGATTTCATAAACCCATGATAACGGAAAGTTTAAAAACAAAAACAACCATAGGTCACAAAAACATTGTAACAAAATATTTAAAGGTGAAATAATATGGCAGAAAAACCACATTTAAATTTAGCAGTTATCGGGCATATCGATCACGGGAAATCAACTCTCGTAGGACGGTTATTGTTTGAGACTGGTGCTGTACCCCCGCACATAATCGAAAAATATAAGGAAGAAGCAAAAGCGAAAGGTAAAGAATCCTTTGTATTCGCATGGGTGATGGACTCGCTCAAGGAAGAAAGGGATAGAGGTATCACAATAGATGTTGCTCACCAGAGATTTGATACTCCAAAATATTATTTTACGATCGTGGACTGCCCCGGGCACAGGGACTTTGTCAAGAACATGATCACAGGTGCTTCACAGGCAGATGCTGCCATACTTGTATGCGCAGCCAAAGAAGGTGTGCAGGCTCAGACAAAAGAGCACGTGTTCCTTGCAAGGACGCTGGGTATCAATCAGCTCATCATTTCACTTAACAAGATGGATGAAGTGAATTATGATAAGGCACGGTATGATGCGGTAAAAGCTGATCTGGGAAATCTTCTCAAGATGGTAGGCTACAAGCCAGACGAAATGAATTTCATCCCCACATCTGCTTTCAAAGGGGATAATCTTGTAAAGCCAAGTGAGAATACAAAATGGTACACAGGTCCAACACTGTTAGCCGCACTTGACATGCTCAAAGTACCTGAAAAACCTGTAGAGCTTCCGCTTCGAATCCCTGTTCAGGATTCATACACGATCTCCGGGATCGGAACAGTGCCAGTAGGGCGAGTTGAGACAGGGAAGATGAAGCCGGGAGATAAAGTCATATTCATGCCCTCAAAGGCAATCGGTGAGGTGAAATCCATCGAGATGCATCATCAGGAGATAAAAGAAGCACTTCCAGGAGATAACATCGGCTGGAACGTGAGAGGCGTTGAAAAGAAGGACATTCGCAGGGGCGACGTGTGCGGGCATCCGGACAAACCTCCCACAGTGGCAGAGGAGTTCACTGCACAGATCGTTGTTCTGCAGCATCCGTCAGCAGTCGCAGCAGGATATACACCTGTTATACACTGCCATACAGCGCAGGTTGCTGGTATGATCACAGCAATCCTCAAGAAGCTTGATCCAAAGACAGGTCAGGTAGCTGCTGAGAATCCAGATTTCATCAAGGCAGGAGATGCAGCGGTTGTTACCATCAAGCCCATGAAGCCAATGTGCATCGAGAAGGTCAAAGAGATCCCTCAGCTCGGGCGCTTTGCCATCAGGGATATGGGAATGACCATTGCCGCTGGCATGGTGCAGGATATAAAACCTCGTCTGTAATTCCATTTTTCATTTTTCAAAAACAAGGATTTTTATGGCTCAAAAAGCGAGGATACGTTTATCAGGAACAAGTCCGGTCACGCTTGACGGGATTTGCTCCCAGGTCAAGGATATAGCAGTGAAGACAGGTGTGAATATATCAGGTCCTGTCCCTTTGCCGACCAAGAGGCTTGTGGTGCCGTGCAGGAAATCCCCGGATGGTGAGGGGAGCGCTACATGGGACCACTGGGAAATGCGAGTGCATAAGCGGCTCATAGACCTTGATGCTGATGAAAGGGCGCTCAGGCAGCTGATGCGCATACAGGTTCCCAAGGATATCAGTATCGAGATCGTTCTGACAAGTTAACAGGACTTTTTTTAGCAGTTTTTTTTATTTCAAATCTAATCCTTGAACCTGACCTCTTTCGAGGACAGCGTATTGATCAGGTCATCTTTCTCAAGCCAGCCGCGCCTTGCAACATTTACCCCGAACTCCATCAGTCCAAGATGCCCTGTGTTGTGAGCGTCCGTACCGATCGCCATGCTCACTCCTCTATTTTTTGCCTTTCTTGCATTGAAATCGCTCAGATCAAGCCTGGATAGGCATTGATCTCAAGGACTGTACCTGTACCAGCAGCGGCGTCCAGCAGAGCATCAATGTCCACATCATAGGCATCGCGCTCACCTATGATCCTGCCTGTCGGGTGGGCAATTATATCCACGTTCTCGTTCTCCATCGCAGTGATCAGCCGACCTGTGATCTCCCTTCTTGTCTGCCTCTGACCTGTATGAAGTGCAGCTACCACAACTTCGCACTGCCTGAGGATATCATCCTGAAAATCAAGGCTTGCGTCCGCCTTGATATCAACTTCAACTCCTGTGAAGATATGAAAATCAGGGAGCTTTTCGTTCAACTTCTGTATTTTCTCTATCTGAGCCAGCATTCTTTCCTCGTTCATGCCGTGGGCTACGCCTAAAGCTTTTGAGTGATCTGTTACTGCGATATATTCGTACCCGAGCCTCTGTGCAGCGCCGATCATCTCTTCAAGCGTATTCCTTCCCTCGTTCCAGTCCGTATGCACGTGGAAGTCACCTTTTATATCCCCGGGATTCACAAGCCTGGGGAGTCTTCCCTCAAGTGCTGCCTCTATTTCCCCGGTATCCTCCCTTATTTCAGGAGGAATGGATGAAAGTCCGAGTTTCTTATATACTTCGTCATCGCTTTCGCAGTATATTTTCTTTCCTGAAGAGACTTCTTCGAGATCATATTCTGAGAGCTTGAAACCTTTCTGCCTTGCGAGATCACGCAGCTTTATGTTGTGCTCTTTTGAACCTGTGAAATACTGCAGTGATGTTCCAAAGGATCTGCTCTCCACGATTCGAAGGTCTACCTGTATCGCATCTCCTGTAACGATGGTGGCTTTTGTCAAACCTTTTCCCAGTATTTCATCTGCCAGAGGCAAACGCACGAAGGGAACTGGAGCGTCTTTGGCCCGATGCCAGGGATTCTCAAGAGCTCGTGAAGCTCCTCTGGTACCTGCTTTTTTAGATCCTCGTGATAGGTAAGTTTTCCCGCGACAAGATACTCCTCAAGCTTCTCTGCTATGGACTCGCCCACGCCAGGTATTTCTTTAAGTCTCTTCTCATGTGCCACCTTTTCTATGTCTTCTGTCAGTCCTTCGATCGCACGCGCTGCTTCTGCATAGGCTCTTATCTTGAACGTGCTTTCCCCTTTTATTTCCAGAAGCTCGCTGATGTCATACAAAAGCCGGGCAAGCTCAGAGTTTCTCATAAATTACCAAGATATGCTCTCAGGGAATTATACAGCACGACGTAAACAACAAGCAGCACAAGCGTATAAAAAAGGCTTTTTATCCATTCTTTGTTCCAGCTCGCCCCGAAAAACAATCCTATGATGAATCCGATGATATGGGCTGCATATGCCACATTTCCCTCAACACCATTTTGGACCGCGGCTATATTGAATAGAAAGAAGAGGAGAGCAAGGGGTCCTATCGGGGAGAGGAATTGAAGTGAGAGGTTTGCTTTTCTTACAAGCAGCAATGCTGCCATTATTGAGAATATTGCGGCTGAGGCTCCCACCATCTTCGCTCCTGGATAAAAAGGGATGCTTAAGATGAACGAGAGTATACCGCCTGTGAAGAACACAGCCCCGGTGCGCAATTCTCCCACTTCATCTTCAAGGATCGTGCCGAAAATATACAGGAAAAGCATATTGCCTGCGAGATGGACAAGGTTCCCGTGAACGAAAATCCCGGTCAGCAGTGTGTAATAACCTCCATTAAAAAGCGCGTATTCGCTGAAGGCAAGGCTGGACTGAGTTGCCCATGCGTATATGCTGAACAGCGTGCACAGCAGGATAAGGATAATTGTGATCATCGTTCTCCCACCAGTCTTTTTGTATTCTCTTTCATCTCATCCTCCAGAGCCATTTCCACTGCTTTTTTATGCAACTCCCCTGCTTTATGTATTCCGCCTCTGATCCCCCGGAGCGCCCTGCAGGGGTAGTGCTGTACTGCAAGCCCTGCCTTTGCAGGAGCATCATGTACACTTTCTCCAGCGATCGCTTTTGCCATGCTCCATGTACTTCCGCAGGGCGCGCCGCGAACTACCTCTACTTTCGAGATAATGCCGCTTCTGGTTGTGATCTTCACCTTCGGAGTTCCAAAGCACGACGCGAACTCATCTACAACACTATTCCCGCATTTTTCTATATCGCAGCAGATCTCGTGCACCTCGATGTGCATGCTGTATCTCAAAGACATATCTTCCAGACTGGATCGTCCTCCTGCCCTTGCCGCCCCGCCTGCGATAATGACGGCATGTGCTCCGTTCTCTCCGGCAAGGCGCACGATTTCCAGCGTCAGATCAGGATGCAGGGTATACGCTATGATGAGATCTCTTGAAAATATGCTTTTATCCAGGTTCAACCCTTCCAGAAAATCTGCGGGAGATTCGATGAAATCCGGCAGCTCCTCAGGTATCTCGATAGAAGAAACCCTGAAATCCTTGTTCTTCTTGATGTTCTCGACGAGGCGCAGTCCGTATTTTCCTCTGGTGATGACACCGATGGATATCATTGATTTATAATAATAACAAAACCTTCTTATCTTTTTGCACTGTAAGAGAAGTGATGACCCGCATTTTCCAATCATCAAAATCCCTGGAAGGCAGGACGATCGTTCTCGGGATCACAGGCAGCATAGCAGCCGTGAAATGTATCGAGCTTGCACGAGAATTCATGAGGCATGGAGCCTGTGTGCATGCCGTGATGAGCAGGGAAGCTCAGAAGATCATTCATCCAGAGGCGATGCGCTATGCCACAGGCAATAAAGTCATCACAGAGATCACAGGAGATGTGGAGCATGTGGAATTCTGCGGGCTCGGAGGAAAAGCTGATCTTCTGCTGATCGCTCCATGCACCGCGAACACGATCGGGAAGATCGCACACGGGATCGATGATACTGCTGTGACGACGTTTGCCACGACAGCCTTCAGTTCAGGTATTCCGATAATGATAGTCCCTGCGATGCATGAAACCATGTACAATAACCCGATGGTCATAGAAAACATCGGAAAGCTCAATCAACTCGGAATCGAGTTCATAAATCCTTCAATGGAAGAAGGCGCGGCAAAGATAGCGGAAAAAGAAGAGATAGTCCTCAGGGTTGAGAGGGCGCTGGGGAAAAAAACACTGGCAGGTAAACGCATACTTATCACAGGCGGGGCAACGGCTGAGAAGATCGACCCTGTCAGGATACTTACCAACCGCGCTTCAGGAAGAACAGGCATCGAGCTTGCACTTGAGGCTTTCAGAAGGGGTGCCGAGGTCACACTTGTCCACAGGGGATGCATTGGACTGCAGGGAATATGCGAATTCGATGTCGAAAGCGCGAAGGACATGAGAGAGACCGTGATCCAGGAACTGGGCAACGGATACGACCTGCTGATCAGCGCAGCCGCGATTTCGGATTTCACGGTCGCAGCTTTTGAGAACAAGATAAAGTCAGATAAAGAGATCACCCTTACCCTGAAGCCTGCACCAAAACTGATAAAGGAAGCGCGCCTCAGGTTTCCTGAACTCAGAATTGCCGGTTTCAAGGCAGAGACAGGCGTAACAGAAGAGGAATTGATCAGGCGCGCGCAGGATTCAATGCAGGCTTCGGATCTGGGCTTTGTTGTGGCGAACGATGTCGCAAGAGGTGGTATGGGGACTGAAGAGAACGATGTGTATATAATAGATCATGAGGTCAGGCACGTAAGCGGCACAAAGCGCATGATAGCAGAAGAGATCATGGATAAAGTCGAAAGGATACTTGAAAAATGAAAGTTGTCACTATCGAGCCCTGTTTCACCAGGGAAGGTGAGGACCTGTTCAGCGGGGAGGCTGAACTGGGGAGCATAAGGATAACCCCGGAGGCTATCGAAGAGCTCAGGAAGCACTTTGAAGGTGTGCAGATGACGCCTGACAGCGAGATGATCATACTCACGAACCCTCCTGTTGAGAAGATCATAGTGTTCGACAGCGGGCGAGCCATAATAAGGAGAACAGCAGGCAGGGAGCTTGCGATGGAGAGGTTCGAGCTGCTTGAGAAGGTGCTGGGATGATGGCTAAGATACAGAAAGACGAAGAACACATCATGAGTAAGAGAAAAAAAATTATCAATTTACTGAATGAAGCCGCAATCGCAGGCGTAAGTAAAAAGGAGATGAAGAAAGAACGAGCTGCATTGGAAAAAGAGCTTCTGGATAGGTAAATATTTTTGAGATAAATCCGAAATAATTTATCTATCCATCTTCTGAGCTTTTGAGGAATCTCTCTGCATGCGAGGAAATAGCAGAATACACAAGCTTATACCAATCGTATGCAAGTCTCACCAGCAGGAATATTACCGCAAGTCCCAGCAGATTGAACAGGAATGTTACGCCCATGCCCTTTACCTGATAGCCTGATAACTCCAGAAGTTCCACAACTCTTCTCACCGCAATGAAGGCGCCAATGAGGAACACGTATATCCAGTTCTTTACAAGAAAACCGCGGTCCAGAAATACTCTTGCTTTCAACAGCTGGATATCCACCAGCTTCCATACCATCCAGATTCTAATAACAAAAAACAACCCGATGAATGCAATTATGACGGAACTGCTGACTATTATGATATTCAGTTCGTCACCCATGTGTGGGTTTTTTTCTTTTTACATATAAATACTTATCTTTTTTTTTCTCGAGAGTTTTTGGCGGCGGTTACCAGCGTGCGCATGAAACCATCGGTAACTTATTGCATACTGCTTTAACAGGTTATAACAGAAGGCTGCCATTCAATTTTGTAAAATATATAATAAACCGCAGATGAACGCTGATGAACGCAGATTTGCTGCATCGTATCTGCATTTATTCGCTGTTAATATTTAATTGATTGTAATGCAGCAGAGTATAATAGATCAGAAGAAATATTTGAAAACAGTAATATCTTCTACGACTAAGCTCATTTGCATTGCAGCGGCTTCACTTCGTTTATCCCCATTTTCTCACAGAAATTATTTATATTATGAGTTCTTATGATGTTAAGTCTAATCCTGTGACGATTTTGTTGCATGATAATGAATCAAAGAGCTGAAATGATGGAAACATAACATGAGGGGAAAATTATGGTGATGAAAGGATATTTTAAGGTAATTGGTTTTGTATTTGTATTGATTATGAGCGCCGTTTTGATCGGTATGGCGGCGGCGCCATCAATTAATTTCAATGAACCCCCGACAATAGGTTCAGGAACGAGTTATTATTATAACAAAACTTTATCCAATGGAAATTATTCATATATTGTTTATGCCAATGATACCACACCTGGAAACTGGACACCGTCAGGTACCAGGACGGTTAACGTAAATGTTCCTGCTTCGGCTCCAGCGATTGTGACATACAAACCCTCCACCGCTTCAGTAAGCACCGTGCAAGGAGTCCCGCAGAAGTTCAATGTTACAATGGATCAAATAGCAAATGTTAGCTGGAAAATAAATGGGGGACAAGTTCAATTCAATACGTCAGTCCCTATCGGTACTAAGGCGGAATATGTAAATAGCACTGCAGGACTTGGAACCTATACGGTTACAGCCACAGCGTCCAATGACAATGGCTCATCTTCGCCTCAGACGTGGACGTGGAATGTCATTACCTCACCTGGACCTGATCCTGTCACCGGGCTAATACCTGCCTCGAGAGGTACAACCTGGATTAACTGGAGCTGGGTAAATCCGGGCGGTAATTTCAATTATTCCATGGTTAAGATCAACGGGACTTTTCAAACCAACACCTCGAAAAATTACTACAATTATACGCAGTTCAGCATTGGAACATTGAATACTATTTCACTCCAGACTGTTGATACATCCGGGGTTGTCAATTCAACTGTTGTCTCAAACCAGTCATACACTCTGAATACACCCACAGGAACCAACATGCAAGTCTCTCCAGTCGCTAATCTTAATGTAATCTTTTCGCAGGTAAATAATGAGGGAAATACATCAGCGAATGTATATTCAAGTTTACAATCTGGATGGGGAAACCATAGTTTCTCAAAAATTGGTAACTATTATGATATAACTGCGGATTCGGTATTTTATTCTGGTAACATCACAGTTGAATTAGGATATACCCCTACTTCAGGAATTAATGAAAGTAATATTAAATTGTATCACTGGAATGGTGCATCCTGGGATGCATTAATAACGAATGTGGATACAACTAATAAAAAGGTCAGTGGTAATGTGACCAGTTTATCTCCATTTGTAGTGGGAGCACCGCCCGGACCTGTTATCACAAGAGTTGCACCAGATGCAAATTCAATCGAAAACATGGTTAATGAAGCCGCCACATTCAAGATCACAGTAGATCAATATGCAGGCATTGCCTGGAAGATCGACTCAAGTATTGTGAACTCGACAAACTCAACTCCTGGAGTGAATATAAGTTATACCAATAGCAACACTCCCAGTGGAAACCATACTGTGAGTGTAACAGCATCAAACGTAAATGGAACGGCCACTTTGAGCTGGACATGGCTCATCCGTCCCAAGACCTACTTAACAGGCAACCGGATATGGGACGGGGGAAAACCTTCAGATTATTCTCTCAAATACACATGGACCCCGATGAGCTTCTATGCCTTCTATTACGATCTGGACAGCAACCTTGGCACCGAATCGCTCCAGATAACGCTGAACGGCTACAGTAACAGAGGCATATCCAGGGGGAATCTCCAGTACTCCACCACACCGAACAGTGTTCAATTCAAGCAGTCAAAGTGGGGGAGTTATGATGTCATCGGTTTCATGGCAGACAGGTACTTTGCAGGGTACACTTCCAACACATCGCGTGATATAACAAGCTCGCGTATCAGCACTCTGGATAGCAAACAGCTCCACAGGGTGATCACTGATGACGATACACAGCGTGTGGTCTCTTCAGGAAGCACGCTCACATTGAGCGAGGGATATGTTCTGAAGTTCAAGGACGTGGATGCTGCAGGCAGGATCGTGCTTTTCTCACTTCTGAAAGATGGCGGAGAGATCGAATCAACTCCAGTTTCGCAGGGAGGTACATATGTTTATAAGAAAAGAGTGGGAACTGTGAACGATCTTCCCATCATCGCAGCCCGCGTGGAAAGCGTATTCTCAGGCAGGGAAACGAGCGCAGCTTTCATAAAAGGTATCTTCCAGCTCTCGGAGAGCTATACATCAGCTAACACAGGCAATAGATACGGTATCATGGAGATCACGGATGCCTCATCTGCAGGAATAAAAATGGAGAACAGGGACAGCTTCACGCTGTCGCAGGGCTCGACCATTGATGTGATGGGAGATGTCAAATTTATCGTAGCTGATAACAGCAGTGTGCTGAGATTCGCTCCCATGGTCAAGAAATCGGGCACCTATGAAGTGCGCGGGACGATAGCGGGTGACAATGATACTCAGTTTAACTGGAACCCGATGAACTTTGAAGGATTCTACTATAATCTGAAGGAGGATATAGGAACAGAGACCTTATCCCTGACCAGAGCAGGAAGGACGATCAGCAGGGACAACCTGGTATATACAGCCACTCCACAGCCTGTCAGTTTCAAGTATTCGAATTTTGGGAAATTCAAAGTCATCGGATTCATGGCAGACAAGTATTTCTCAGGATACATCGGCTGCCCTGGATGCATAACAACGAATGATATCAACACGATAGGGTACAGGCAGCTCCACAGAGTGCTCATAGATGATGATACCCAGCGCGTGATCTATGCAGGAAGCACGCTCACACTGAATGAGGGATATGTTATAAAAATCAAAGATGTAAATATAGGTGCAGGAACGGCTGAAGTCTGGCTGACTTTATTGAAGGATGGTAATGAAATATTTGATGATATCAAAGCACCAGGACAGATATTCAAATACGCGCCTTCGAAAGTGGGAAACGTGAACGATCTACCGATCATAGCCGTGCGCATTGAGAGTATTTTCCGGGGGCGAGAAGCCACAGCAGCCTTCGCAAAAGGAGTATTCCAGATATCCGAAAAGTACACCACAGTTAACCAGGGTGATAGATACGGAATAATGGAAGTGGGAGAGATCTCAGATACAAGGATACAGATGACAAACCCCAGTTCTCTCAGCCTTTCCTCTGCCAGCACCATTGACGTGATGGGAAACATCAAATTCAAGGTTGCTAATTCTCAAGATGTCAGGTTCTATCCCTTCATAACCGTGAACGGCACCGTCGTTGCTGAGAACCAGCTCGCGATCGGCGTTCCAGATTCTCTTATGGTCAGGGACACGATAACGATAGCAGTCACCGCAGGTAGCGGGACACCGATCGAAAATGCAGAGGTGAGCTTCGATAATGAGGTTATTGGAAACACGAACAGCACCGGCAAACTTGACTATATGCTTACCCGCAGCGGTACTCATAACTTCACTGCGACCAAACTCGGTTACGAAAAGGCGATCAAAACGGTCTCGATCTCGGAATACAGAGATATAACATTGAAATTCGAGCTGCCCACAAATCTTGATCAGGGAATCCCGATCGATATAAAGGTCGTTTCAAATGGAACTGCCATGGCGGGTGCAAATGTCACGTTCGACGGAGCAAGCATAGGAGTTACGAACAGCAACGGTATACTGAACCACACCTTCGATGTCAGCGGCACGCATAATCTCGGAGCTTCAAAACCAGGATACATCAGCGTGCTGAGGGAGATCACGGTAAGAGCGCCGTTTACTGAATTCAAAGCGCTTGACATCAATATCACACCCGCCATTGTCCATACGAACGAGAAATATTTTGTCTGGTCAAATATCACGAATTCAGGCACGAAAGCGGGCATGCTCCCGGTGTCGCTCATAGTGAACAGCACTGTTGTTGAGAGCAAGAACGTCACGCTTGATCCTGGTGCGACGCAGGAGGTTAATTTCACAAGAAAGATGGAACTACCGCCTGGAAATTATTCCATTGAAATACTTGATGGTTGTAGTAATAATATCAGCCCTGGTTGCCGGAGGAATGTATTTATTTACCACTCCAAAAGGCAATGAAGTCATTGGATTATTAAAAGAGAAATTCAGTGATCTGGTTCAATCCGTTAAGCGATGAAAAAAAGATGGACTTATTTTTTCCATCTTTTTATCAGCACCACAGATGCGATAATTAAAACAACCACTAAACCTTCAAATCCGGGAGATGATCTGCCGGTCTCCTCTGTTGCCTTCTTTTGCCCTGAATCTGGCACTATCTCGTATCTGATCGTCACGGGGCTTGAGAGGGGATAATTATCTTTGGCTTTCGGCACACCGCTTATGGTATATGCGCCACTGGTCTTGTGGGTACTCCAGTAATTGCCAGTTCTGCCATCGTCCCATGAATTCAGACCGCTGTTATCATATGCCTGCTCGTTGGTGTTGTCAATGAAATTATTTGAATAGATCGTGTTGGTTCTTGCCGCGTCCGCATAGATCCCGATCTTGTTTTCCTGGATATTGTTATTGAAGATCTTATTATTGCTTGATGAATAGATCAAAATTCCATCATCGATGCTGGATCTTATTGAATTCCCTGAAACCACGTTGTTGTTGCTTTCTGAATAGATCGAAATGCCTATGAGATTGCTGGTAAGGATCAGATTCGATACACGATTATTGTGAGCTGAGAATATCGTAACGCCTGCATCCGATTTACCGCTCGCTCCGCTGTTCCGGATCGTCAGATCACTGACCGTTACGTTGTTCGTCTGGTCGATCTTGATCCCGCTTGAGGCTTTTTTCCCATCTATGATGGTCTTTTCCCTGTTCTTTCCCATTATCGAGATGCCGTTCTTTTTAATGACAACATTTTCAGAGTACACACCTTCATCCACAGAAACCACATCACCTGGATTTGCGGCGTTCACCGCGGACTGAATGGTCGCATATGCTTTGCCCTGACCCACAGTAAGTGTTTCTGCGCCTGCATATCCAATGGACAGGAGTATGAAGAAGATACTGACAAGTATTATTTTATAGTTCGTAACATCACCCGCACTTTTAAATACTTTTAACATTAAAAATATTTGCATCATGGAAACTTCTTGATACAGTATTGATAAGAGGCGACGAGAGGGGGACTTGAACCCCCGAGTTCCTTGCGGAACACAGGGTTAGCAACCCTGCGCCATACCGGGCTTGGCTATCTCGTCCGCGTGCATCCAGAATAGCTTTTGGGTGCTTTCTTATTTCCTGTTTGATATATAACACTTATTGCTTCTATTTTTACTCTTGATTCAATCAATCCCGAACTCCTTATGAATCAGGTGATACATGGCATGCATTATAGTACAGCAAGTCGAATCATGGACTTCATTTCCAGATAGATCACCGCAGAGAACGCAAAGGGCGCGAAGGTTATGAAAATCGTTCTTTGCGTACTCTGCGCCCTTTGCGGTGTTTGAATGTGCAGATTTACGGATCAGCATAAGTAGCGAGCACACCTCTGGTCGTAGTTCCTTCCATTGTCCAGTGGTCACAGACTCGCCTCCGCCCCGCGACCCTATGAGCGATGGTTGTACACGGCTGGTTTGCTCCCTTCCGGGCCTCGACCTCTTTCCATGTTTAAGATACAGAAACCTTCCTTCAGGAAAATCCCTGCACCAGCGCCAGCCCCACAGGACGGGGTTTCACAGTAGAACCTGAGGGTTGGGCAGCAGTCAAAACTTCTTCCATTGGCTTCGCCCCCCGCTATCGACGATTTCGGGTTACAGGGAACGCCGAGTTACCCGGGCTAGCCCGCCGCTTGTACATTGTTCTTGCATACAATAAAGTTATCTCAACCTGTGCCAATTTGTAGAATCCGGATATTTTTTCGCTGATTTTTTACAGCACCTTTCATTCCTTTAATCATATTTTATTTCTGTGCAATGACTAAATAATAAATTACAGTTATGCCGATCACAAGGAACATTCCAAATATTATCAGTATCAGATTTACAGGTTTTTGTTCCTCGGATTTACCCGACGCAGGAAGTGTAGTATCAGACAGAGTAATGGTCGATGCCGGCACTTTTGTTCTTACAATAGCGAAGCTTCCGAATCCTTGAGTGTATGCTTTATAGGTATCCTCGCTTATTTTCTCTGTCTTCAGGTCTATCCACGCATCATTTTTGTAAATCATTAGCTTGACAGATTCATCTTCTGTTACATCCGATGCCTTGAACATGAGATACTGATCTTCAATTCTTGAAGACTCGCTATACCCAGGTGGGCCGACCCAAATATTGAAGTAAATCGCGTTAAGTGAAGCATCTGATGTGGATTTTGATGGTCTTCCTTTAAGGTTCTCTCCCAATGCAGATGTACATCCTTCATTTGTTTTAGGGGTAAACCCGGCTTCTGTTACAATTCCGAGAGTATTGAACAGGAAAACGATTGTGGTTTTGGACATATGCACATCTATTTCTCTGCTGTATTCATGTTGCTTGACGTTGGAATATTGTTCGTTCGTGTAAACATTCCTTCCACATCCACCACTTACAGATGAAGTAACTACAGATAATGAAATCTGGTCTGCTTTATTGATCACGAATGTTCCTGTTGCAGGAACTGCCTGGTAATTTGCATTCGTCAGAGTCGCCTGGACTGCATAATTTCCTGCACTGGTTGGTGCTGTTGCAGAACCATCGTAGGTGATCGATACTTCTGATAATCCTGCTGGACTTGTTGTCACAGTGGCTGACTTTGGAGACCCGTCATAGGTTTGAGCAAGATCGCTCAAGATAATGGTTGCTGCTGCTTTTCCAAGCACCAGGGTTCCTGCAGCAGGAACTGCCTGGTAATTTGCATTCGTCAGAGTCACTTCGACTGCATAACTTCCTGCACTGGTTGGTGCTGTTGCAGAACCATCGTAGGTGATCGATACTTCTGATAATCCTGCTGGACTTGTTGTCACAGTGGCTGACTTTGGAGACCCGTCATAGGTTTGAGCAAGATCGCTCAAGGTAATGGTTGCTGCTGCTTTTGCGATGTTGAATGTCTGATCAACACTGGGTGCAGCGTTATAGTTATCTTTTCCTGGTTGTGATGCTGTGATCGTGCAGCTGCCTGCACCTGTAATAGTTACGGTATTTCCGGAGACTGTGCATTGTCCTGATGCTGTAAAGCTCACCGGTAATCCCGATGATGCCGTTGCAGTAACAGTGAACGCTGAGTCACCATAGGTCTTATCAGGCAGTCCATCGAAGATAATATTTTGGTCAATTTTTCCAACGATCCAATCCCAGAAATGAGCATCCCTACCATTAAAATTTTGAGCATAAACAGAAACATTCCACGTTCCGAGTTGTGCACTGATGTTACCATATTTAGATTCAGTTACTTGTGGTTCATTCCCGGTTCCATTTACCTGTACCGGGGTTCCATCAATAAACCAAATTACAGTAACTGTTTGATTCACGCTGATATTGAATGCCCTTGAATCACCAACATTATTCATGACTCTTTGGGTGAGTGGGGCGAAACTGTATATATATGGTGGCGCTGGTGATAGAGTACAATCTTCGATGTTGATCGAATGAGTTCCTACTATGTGATCTCCATCTTTGGTATTTCCGGTCAAAATTACAAACTGACTGTCCCCACATTGAATACCTGAACCTGCAATTTTGAAGTGCAATAGAAGATCCTTAATCCCATCATTATCCAAATCTCTTACATTTTCAGGTTTTTTCGCCTCTGCACTTGTGTCCGCTGATACACCGGCAAATCTGACCGTTGAAACGTCAACCTTATCCGGAGCATAGAAATCACTCTGTGATAGGATGCCTATTTTGATCTCTGCGTTGTTTATTAGGGAGATCGTATTATCCTTAAAAAAAAGGTCAACTGAAATTATTTCTGCGCTCGCATTTCCTGCCACAGATATAATTATCAGAATTGCTGCCGCAATTTTTATTGCATGCAATTGCCAGATGTTATTTCCGCTCATTTTCTTACCTTCCAGACAAAGATTCTCAATTACATATAATATACTCATCTATACATATAAATTTATTGTTACATAAATATAATAATTATTCTCATAATTATGATGAAATAATCTTGTTCGGCAGCTCATGAAAAAATGGATGGATTTTTATCATATTCATTGTATTGGAATTATGTTAAGATAGGTTTATTACTCTTAAATTGATATCTGGAGAGCAATGAAGCTTGGAAAGATGCCAACTGGCATAAAAACGTTCGATGTGAACATCAATAGCGGTTTTCCGGCAGGTTCAGTTATACTGCTTCTTGAAGATATTGGCGCTGGGGCACGGGAATTCATTTACACATCTATTTTTAATTTGAACCAGATGAGAACGGATACGGACAATCCGGATAAAACGAAAAAAAAGCATAATGATGAAAATAATATGATTTCCAACATTATGCTCCCGAACAAGATATGCTATATCACAGTTTCAAAATCAAAGGAGGACATTCTAAGCGAGAACGCCTATGCTTTCCACTCGGATTTTTATAATGTTTTCAAGAATGGCCTGGTTTTTAAAGAGCTTTCAGATATATATTTTCGCCACAGCATCGTACAGAATATCTGGATATCAGATGAGAAAAAGGCAATGGAGTTTGATGAAGTTTCTGATAAAAATATCCTCGAAGAAATATCAGAATTCCTTACAAAGAATGCAAATAATAATATGGTGATCATTGATTCATTGACTGACCTGATGATGCATGAGACAGACTACCTGAGCAAGAACGATATCATAATGTTCTTGAAAGGTATGACCCAGATCTCCAAAACATGGAACGGTCTAATATATATTCTTTTAAGTGCCAATATTCTGGAAAAGCAGATGCAAGAGATTATTAACGATGTTGTTGACGGGGTTCTTGTTTTTGAATGGTTCGACAAGGGCTCAGTCAAGATGAGGCGCAACCTGTATATTCCAAAATTCAGAGGACTTATACCCCAGCTTGAGCAGAACAAAATCGCAAAATTCGAAACAAAGGTGACATCCGATGGTGGATTCGAAGTGTCTAATGTCAGAAAGATCATATAATAAGAATTGCAATGTTCGAGTATCCTCCGGTATATTGGGTCTTGATGAAATGCTCGGAGGAGGCTTTCCAGCCGGACATATAATTGTAGTCGTGGGAGATGCAGGGACAGGTAAGACCACACTTGCATTGCAGTATGTAATTGAAGGGTTGACAGAGGGCGAATCTGCGATATATATAAGCATCGAAGAGGAGAAAGAATCCATCATTTCCACAGCCGATTCTTACGGCTGGAATATTGAGAAATATATTAAAAATAAAAAATTTGCCTTATTGAAGCTTGACCTGTCTGATATAAAGACAACTGCCAGGAGAGTGAAAAACGAGTTGCCTGAGCTCATAAGATTGTTCGGGGCGAAAAGACTTGTTATTGATTCTATTACTCTTTTTAGCATGATGTTCAACGATCCCATTGAGAGGCGAATAAGGCTGACAGGCTTGAACAAAGTTATTAAAAAAGCAGGTATCACATCTTTGTATACTGCGGAGATAGATCCGGATAATCCGATTCATTCAAAAGACGGGATAATAGAGTTCTCAGCCGACGGCATGTTATTCATGCAGCAATCCGAGAGTGCCAGGGATATAGAATTAATAATGCGTATCGTGAAAATGAGGAGGATACAACACGACAGGCTTTACCGCCCTTATGATATCACTGAAAAAGGTATTGTTGTGCATTCCGGTGACATGCTATACCACAATATCGGGAAAGATTTTGAATTCGGGAAGGAGTGAGCGGATCATCCGCAGGGTTTCGGTGTTGATGAACGCAGATGGCTCATGTCGGTGTCGCCCATAGACGATTAATTCAAAGTATCAATAGCAGGTTTATCTGGGGCTATATTTTTCTTAATTACAGCAGTTATTTTCGAACTTTTCGTGAATCCATCCTTTCGATGCAGGATTGTGAGTCTAATGGATATTCATTATGATAACAATAGTTGTAATTATATACATTATATATATAATAAAATATATATATGTATACCTCGTAATGAAATCGTTTAATATTATTCCGATTTTACAAAAAATGGGATAATATTAAGGAGGAATGGAATGACAAAAGAAATAAGAAAAAATAAACATGAAGATGCAGTATCACCTGTCATCGGTGTTATCCTGATGGTAGTGATAACTGTTATAATTGCAGCTATCCTGGCTGTGTTCGCATTCGGGATAGGAGCGCCTACGAAAGCACCTGCAACGAACTTGAAATATACAGCTGTCTTCGATTCTGTGGCAACTACATCAACGCTCACAATCAGTCATCAGGGCGGAGATGCATTAATATTGAAAGATGAAAAAATGACTGTAACCTTTGCGAAAAATGGTAACGATGCTATAACTGCAGCGGTACCTCCAGCAGTACCAGTAGCACTCGATGCAACCTCGACCGTGTGGCAAACAATCCCCGCCGTCCCTGGTCTTGATACACTGGCAGCAGGACAAAGCATAGGAGGTCCTCTTGATCTAACTGCTATTACTGGAGAAATCCTGAATGTGCAAATTGTGGACGTTCCAACGGGACAGATTATTTCAAACACTAAAGTAGTCGTTCAGTAAAACCCTTTCGCCCCATTTTTTTTAGGGGAATTTCCAATGCGAACTTGCCTTCAGGGGTGAAAACCCTTGAAGGTTGATTTATATTTCAGAGTGGTTATGTCCAGAATATATAGACTGCTTTTCATTCTGCTCATGGCAGCTATCTCAGGATGCGTACTGAAATACGATGAACCTGTGACACCAGACCAGACAGCAGCGCCAACACCTGCTTTCACTGTGCCCGAACCTTCAACTGTTTATGTCGAAATAAGGGGTTCAGAGTTCAGGCCGCTGGAAATGAACGTGGTTGAAGGCACTACGGTGAAATGGAGGAATTTTGATAGCGCACAGCATGCCATTATGGTGGACAATGTGAGTTCGCCGCCCTTCGGGAACAGGGAAGTGTGGTCCTTTAAATTCAACAAAACTGGAAGTTATATGTATAATTGTTCAATCTATCCATGGATGAAGAATGGAATAATCGTTGTAAAGTAGCCGGAGATTTCAATTGACAGGAGATCAATCATGACAAGACAAAAAACATTGGCAATAACCTCAATTATCATAATATTGGTATTACTCTCAGGATGCATAGGAATAAAAACTGAGGAACCGGACAAAAAAACTGTTAAGAATATTTCCAAAAAAGTAGGTAATAAGATCATAAATGTCACTATTGATCCCAATGATAAAGTTGCTCCGTCTCAGGTTTCTTATTTGATTGCTGAGAGAGGTACAAACTGGATAAACTGGACCTGGGAAAATCCGAATGATAAGGATTATAGTCACGCCATAATATTTATCGATGGGAAATTCAAGAAAAATGTAAGCGATCCGGTGAATTATTACCATTTAACAGGACTTAAATATGATACACAGTATCGGATCGGGATACGCACTGCGGATCTTATTGAGAATATGAATCTTGAATGGGTCAATAGCTCTATTTCAACACTGCCAAAACCCGTAGATAAGTTATACCCCGATACTATCTGGTATCTTGAATATACTTCAGGAAGTAACTGGATAAACTGGACCTGGGAAAATCCCTCAGACAGTGATTACAGTTATGCCAATGTATGGGTTGACGGGATGTTCGCGGCAAATGTTTCAAAGCCCAAAAATTATTATATTAAGAAAGGTTTTGCACCATACTCTAAACACCAGATAAGTGTAAGGACAGTTGATAAAAATAAAAATTTGAATCCCAATGAAGTCATTGGCAATGCTAGTACTACAGCACCGGAACTTGTTGTTGATGATATTACCCCGCCTGGTCGCATCACAAATCTTCAATCCGAAGCTGATACAACATGGATACGATGGTGGTGGACAAATCCAGAAGATCCTGATTACAGTTATGCCAATGTCTATGTTGACGGTAAGTTCGTGGCAAATGTTACAAAACCTAATAATTATTATAAAAAGACAGGGTTACTGCCGAATACAGAACATAATATAAGTATTAGAACAGTTGATACATCCAAAAATGTTAATATCAATAGTGTGCAAGATTCCCGCAATACTCTACCCTGACTTACTGGAATGATAAATATGAGAATTCTTTATATTCTTGTAATCTTTTTATTCCTGTTGACCGGAATATCAAAAGCGGCAGATTTCAATAAAAATGAGATAGAATGGGACAATAGAACACAAGGAACCCTTTATAGAGGCGAATCGTTTTCAAGTGACCAATATGCTGTCAGGGCAGTGCAGTTTTTTGGTCCGGTGCCAGGGATAAAAAATCTCCAGGGGAATATCGTCCCTGATCCTGATTTTATTGTTAATCCTTCAGTCAATCTTGAGATATATAAGAACGGGGTATTTATTACTGAGACTATTCTGAATATGTCCGGTCCTTATATCGATCCTGATTATGAATACAGAGTATCAGTTATCGAATTCCCAATAAGGAGTTCCAGAGAGTGGGTTTATGAATATTATAAACCATGGGCAAAAATAATCATCGAGAAAAGAGCAAAGCCTGAACTTGAAGTAAGAATAATCACAGAAAAAGACCTATATACTTCATACTCTGACAGTAAAATCCATGCAAGAGTCAATATCATCAATAAAGGTGGAGCATTCGTAAAAAACGTTGATGTCAACCTCAATATAGGCGAGTTGAAACTCGCCTCCAATGATTTAAGAGAACTTCATAAGTCTTTTCAAAGGATCGATCGCCACGCTGTCGGAGGTTACGATGTCATTATGTATATTCCTGAACTGACGGAAGATAGAACATACTTACTGAGTGCAGATGTTAAAGGCTATGATGTCAAGGGACTGGAATACACAACATCAAACTCATCAAACGTTACAGTCAAAACTGAATTTGAACATTATTTCCGTTTAAGTAAGTCAGCAAAAGACCGCATTTATCTTGGTGATAATGATGTTGTAAAGATCATTGCCTCAAACGCAGGGGTGTATGATATTTATAATATCACAATTAAGGATAGCATCAATGAGAATTTTGAACTTGAACAGAATTCAACCCTGGAATGGAATATCCCACAGCTTAAACCCGGACAGAACTGGGAAACGACTTACAGGATAATGCCTTTGAGAACTGACATCAATGGTTTCAAAATACCCGAGGCCATTGCCAAGATCACAGTAAATGATAGACCATATAAAGTTACCTCTGAAGAGCCAAATATCATTGTGAATGGACCGATAATCTTACTTAATAAAACAGTTGATAAAGAATTTGCGTATATAAATGAAGATGTTATGGTCACTGTTTCTATTAACAATATCGGGAACATACCAACAAGGGTTGAAGTGAAAGATATGATACCTGAAGGTGTTAGAATTGTATCCGGGGAAACATCTCTTGGTGCAATATTCCTTGAATTGAACGAGCCGAGAGGATTCAGCTATATTATCCGCAGGGATACTGAAGCCGAAATTCAATTACCTCCAGCCATGGCAAATTTTACAGATATAGTCATTAGAGGCGAAAAATGGTCAAAAATACTCTCAAATAGACCTAACATTACTTTTCTTGATACGAGTAAACCTAAACCCACATCCTCCAATCTGGGATTAAGCAAGGAAATGAATAATAGCACTGAAAACACATCACAAAATGCCAAAGCATCCACAATGAATTCAAATACCGTAAAACCTACACCTGTGGTGCCCGGCTTTGAGATAATTATGGCTTTCATCATGCTGCTATTTGCTGCAGCTTTGAAGCGAAGATGATCTTTATTGTTCTCTATTTTAAATGAACGATCTGACATCTAAAAGCGGCTCAGGGTGGAGCGAATCTTGACCATTATAATCTTTCTCGCCATTGACACTCTGCTATTTCAAAATTTCCAGAATATCGAGTTCAGGATAAACTGAACTATTATATGAATATAAATTTCATGCCCTGATATTTGCATTTATATAATCATAAGCATAAGTATTATATGCAAAGAAATGCATTATTTATATATGTTGAACCAGATGGAAAAAGAGATCAGGGCAAAAAATATACTTCTTGTCGTACTTGCATTCAGTTTCTTCTTCTTTGGTGACATTATCAGTACTTTTTTGATCCTTAAGAATGGCGGCTATGAATTGAATAGGTTCCTGGCATCGATCGGGTTTAATGGGTTTGTTATTTTCAAGATATTTTTGATCTTTATATTCAGTTCGATGGTCTATTATCTTGATAAATTTAGATTCTACAAAGAATCTGGGATTGTCATCGGTATGGTACTGATGTCCGGGCTGCTTGCCACTTTATTCAACCTGGGTTATTTCAGGTAAAACTAAAGCAAAAAGAAGAACAACGAACCAAAACCAACTGGTACGAACTCACGTCACTGCAGTTCGTTCGTGATAGTTGCGTTCGTTGTTAATGATCGTCGGCGCTTCCTTGACTCCGTGCAACCTCCAGTGCGTTATGTTCATGTCATGCCTGTCTGCAACCTTATATAACCCCGGTTTCTTCATGCAAGAAAGAGGGGGTTCTTATGTATGGATTTCAGCCTTCTCACTTGTACCAGAGAACCATACGGAGTTCCAGGATATTATCGATATCCGTGGGAATATACTTAATGTGTACAAGCTTACTTACGGTCACTGCTTCTGCTGTGGGATATCCGTTTATAAGCTGGCCTTCGTCGAATTTAGGACATTTTTCAAATCTCTTCCCATCCGGCCCAATAAGGTACAGGTTGAAATTAACATATGGAGGCATATAGCGTCTCATATAATTATTGAGTGTTTTTTTATTTACGCATTCATCGAAAGTATCGCCTCCTGAGGTTAAAGGAAGTACATGGATAATCACGCTGTTTGTTCCTGCTGAAGCGCCCTGTGAGTGACGGTAAATATAATAATCGCCGGCTACGTATGATGTGAATATTATGGTTGTAGGGTCAACGCTCTGAACCAGACTATAGTTATTTTGTTTTATATTTTGGCCAGTACCGGTAGTGGTGCAGTCAACATTGCCACACTCCTCTTCATTTACATAGTATTGCTTTTTTATGGGTCCAAAGTCTGCACGTATGCTGCTATCACAGTCATTATCCGTCAGAAACAGATTCGCTGGCCTACCTTCGTAAACATACATATCTTTACATAACAGGTTACCAGAACTAAAATGATCAGAAACTTCTATATAGCGTTTGTTTGAACTGTAGGTACCATCGGTTGCATTGATGAAATAGACTGCAGTCGGAAGACTCAAAGGCCACTGAAATTTGAACTTTCCATTACCTATGGTCATATTATCGAACAGGTAGTTTTCCCCATTGATGATGTTTGAAACACTGATTTTGATTGAATCTATGACCGTAGCATTTGTTATCCTGGTGCTGATTTTCGTCCAATTCTTCGGAACGAGGGTTGCAGTAGTCAGACTAATTATTGGCCATGTTCCATTCAACAATTTAACATTGATTAATTCATTTCCAGTATAAGAGTAAAAATCGAATGAGAGTATATCGAATTCGTCAACCACTTGATTCAGTGTCTTATTGATCGAAAAACCCCCAGAAGTGCTATTTACTGACATTGAGGCCGTACCTTCTGTCTTATTTGTTATATCATTGGCTTGATTGCCAGTTGATGACCAATTATTGAAGTTGTCGAAATTTTCTATAATTTTCCCATATTTTGTTTTCCCAGCTAACAGGTTTACTGGAGCTA